>JBEDHJ010000039.1:0-3038 GCA_041174205.1 Cyanobacteriota bacterium
AGCAGAGCACCCTCGAATTCGCACACGCGGCGGTCGCCGTCGGTGACGAAATAGGGGGAGCTGTAACCGCGGTCGAAGGCCATGCCTTCGGTGATCTCCAGCTCGGTGGCCAGGCTCTTGCTCTCCTCCACGGTGATCACGCCATCGGCGCTCACCTTGTCCATGGCCTCGCCCACCATGCGGCCCACCTCTTCGTCGCCGCCTGAGCTCACGGTGGCCACCTGACGGATGGCGTCACCGGCCACGGCACGGGAGCGCGATTCGATGCCGCTCACCACCTGGGCCACGGCTTTCTCCATGCCGCGGCGCAGGTTCACGGGGCTGGCGCCGGCGGCCACGTTGCGCAGGCCTTCACGCGCCATGGCCTGAGCCAGCACCGTGGCGGTGGTGGTGCCGTCCCCAGCCTTGTCTTTGGTTTTGGTGGCCACCTGCAGCAGCAGCTTGGCGCCGATGTTCTCGAACGGATCTTCGAGTTCGATCTCCTTGGCGATGGTGACGCCGTCATTCACCACATCGGGTGCGCCGAATTTCTTCTCGAGCACCACGTTGCGGCCCTTCGGTCCGATGGTGACCTTCACCGCATCGGCCAGGGCGTTGACACCACGCTCCAGGGAGGCGCGGGAGGCATCGGAAAAGGAGAGCAGCTTGGCCATCGCGGGGCTACGAGCAGGCAATGGCCAAAGGCTCCCATGCCGGGGTGGCTGCTGGCTTGTGGGGAAAGCCGAATCGGTGCGGCTGCAGCGATGCGCTCCAGCTCAATGGCCGATAGGGTTCGCCCCATGGAGGAGAGCTTCAGCGACGCCTTGGCGGAGAGCCTCAATGGCCCGCTCACTGACGTGCTGGCGGACCCCAGCACGGGCAGCAACGTGATTGCGTTTCTGGTGGTGGTCGGGTTGGGCCTGGGGATGGCCCTGATCTATGTGCCCCTGCGGCTCTTTCTGACGATCACAACCCGTAGCCGCCGGTTGCGCTTGTTGCAGCGGATCCGGCGGCTCAGAGAGGAGTTGGCCCAGCCGGTGCAGCCGGGCACCTGATCGTTCAGCGCATCACCATGCCGCCATCCACCTGCAGCACCTGGCCGGTCATGTAGGCGGCGGCAGGATCAGCGGCCAGGAAGCGCACGGCGCTGGCAACCTCGCTCGGCTGGCCCATGCGGCCCAGGGGGATGGCTTTGAGAATCGGCTCCTTATCGAGTTCCGCAGTCATGTCGCTGTCGATGAAGCCAGGGGCCACGGCGTTCACCGTGACGCCGCGGCTGGCGAATTCAGCGGCGCTGCTGCGGGTGAGGCCGATCACGCCGGCCTTGGCGGCGCTGTAGTTGGCCTGGCCGGGGTTGCCCATCAGGCCCACCACCGAGGTGATGTTGATGATGCGGCCGCTGCGAGCCTTCAGCATCGAGCGGCTCACGGCGCGGGTGCAAAGGAACACGCCGCTGAGGTTGAGGTCGATCACGCTCTGCCAGTCGGCGCTCTTCATGCGCATCAGCAGGCCATCGCGGGTGATGCCGGCGTTGTTCACCAACACATCGAGGCGCCCCTCTTTCTCCAGCACTGCTTTGATCAGGCTTTCCACTTGCTCCTCATCGGCCACGTTGGCCTGATGGGCCCAGGCCTTACCGCCCGCCGCCATGATTTCGCCCACCACCGCTTCGGCGGCATCCGGAGAGCTGGCGTAGTTCACCACGACCGTGGCTCCAGCAGCCGCCAGTTCCTTGGCGATGGCCGCACCGATGCCGCGGCTGGCGCCGGTCACCAGGGCAACCTGTCCGCTGAGGGGGGTGGCGTCAGCCATGGCAAGTCGTGTGCTCGAGTCGAGCGAGCGTAGATCTGCGCCCCAGTGCCGCCCTTAGGCCGGCATGGTCTCCACGCCGGCCAGGGCACTGCCCAGCAGATCACCGAAACGTTGCAGCTGGTGTTTGCTGCCCATCACCACCAGCAACTGCCCTGGAGCCAGGCGCACATCACCACCCGGGTTGGCGAGTAGGGGTTCAGGGGCGCCGCTGCTGATCTGGCTCGCCAGGGGGTTGCGGATGGCCAGCACCAAGGCTCCGCTGCGTCGACCCAGCTGCAGTTCCGCCAGGCTCGCGCCGTTGAGATCGCCCAGGTGGCTGGGATCGTCGCTGAGCTGAAACTCCTCCACCTCACAATCGCTGCCGGCCAGGAGATCCATGAAGGTCACGGCCAGGGGGCGCAGGGCCGTGGCGGCCATGGTCCGGCCACCGGCCACATAAGGGCTCACCACCTGATCTGCTCCCGCCAAGCGCAGCTTGCCCTCGGCCTCTTCGCTGTCGGCGCGAGCAATCAGGCGCGTGCGTGGAGCCAGCCCCCGGGCGCTCAGGATCACGTAGAGGTTGGCGGCGTTGCTGGGCAGGGCCGCCACCAGGGCCCGGCAGTGGTGAATGCCTGATTCCTCCAGGGTTTCATCGAGGGTGGCGTCCCCTTGAAGCACGGTGAGCCCGCGTTGCTGGGCTTCTTCAATCCGGTCGGGATCGTTTTCCACCACCAGCAGCGGCACGCCCTCGCCGGTGAGCTGTTCGGCAATCTCCCGCCCGATCCGGCCGTAGCCGCAGAGGATCACGTGTTGATTCATCGTGCGCTTGAGCTGTTGGCGGTAGCGCCGTTCGCGCAGCCGCCGGAAATAGCCGGAGTTGGTTAATTCCAGCAGCTTCTGGACGGTCTGCTGCACCACCACCAGGCCGCCCACCAGCAGCATGGCGGTGACGATGCGCCCGCCGGTGTGGACCAACGGTGTGTGGGCATCGCTGAATCCAAGGGTGCTGAGGGTGATCAGCACCATCCAGTAGCAATCCCCCCAGTCCCAGCCTTCGGTGAGGCGGTAGCCCAGGGCGCCGCCATTCACCACAAGAGCCAGGGCCAGGAGCGGCCCGGCCCAGGGTTGGCGTGCGATCACACCGCGCAGCCCCTGCGATCGGCGGCTGGGGCGGCGCGAGCGTTTCATCCCAGGCCGAGGGCCTGGAGCACGGCCGCTGGTTCCAGCTGCGCCAGCTGTCCAGCGGTGCCGACAGCCTGCACCCCCTG
>JBEDHJ010000040.1:0-14541 GCA_041174205.1 Cyanobacteriota bacterium
GCGATGCGGCGCACATGGCCGCTGAAGGTGGAGAGGTTCTGCTGCAGCGACTGCTCATCGCCGATATCCGCCAGCACCTGGGCGCACCAGGGCAGCTGCGGCGTGCCACTGCAGGGCAGAAACAAACCGGCACGGGCCATCAGGGCCGCCAAGCCCACGCTCTTGAGGGTCACGGTTTTGCCGCCGGTGTTAGGCCCCGTGATCGCCACCACCCGCAGGCCCTCATGCACCCGCACACTCACCGGCACCACCGGGTGGGTGCCCTCACGGCGCTCCTGCCAGAGCAGCAATGGGTGGCGCAACCCCACTAACTGCAGCGGCGCCAAGGGATCCGGCGACAGCACAGGCCGCACCGCTCCAAGCCAGGCGCTGTAACGAGCCCTGGCGAGCGCTGCGTCCAACTGCAGCAGCACCTCCTGGAGATGCTCCAGCGCCGCTTGCTCGTCCCCCACCAGCGCGCTCAACTCCTGAAGCACGGCACGCTCGGCTTCCCGCTCTTCGCCTTCGAGCTGGCGCAGCCGGTTGCCCAGGGGAATCACCGCCTGAGGCTCGATAAACACCGTGCTGCCGGAGGCGGAGCTGTCGTGCACCAGGCCAGGCAATTGCCCGGCCAGACCAGCCTTCACCGCCAGCACCGGCCGGCCATTGCGCTCGGCGATCACGCTGTCCTGCAGCAGCGCGGCATAGCGGCGCAACAGCTCATTGAGGCGATCGCGGCGCTCCTGGCGCGCCGAGGCGATCTGGCGGCGCAGCTGGGCCAGGGGCGGGCTGGCCCGATCCGCCACACGGCCACCGTCTTCGATGCAGAAGCGCAGGCGCTGCTCCAGCTCCGGCAGGGTGCGCAACCCCTCCACCAAGGCCGTGGTGACCGGGCGCAGCTCCGCGTCATCGATCTGGCGACGCAGGCGCCGGGCTGCCGCCAGGGTGGTGGCCACATCCAGCAGCTCATCGGCCCCAGCCACCCCGCCTTTGGCGCAGAGCTGAACCGTGCGCTGCAGATCCGCCACCCCCTGAAAGCTGAGGCCTCCTTCCGTGAGGCCATCCAGCGCAAGCAGCTCACCGGTCTGGGCCAGCAGCTCCTGACTGGCCTCCAGGCTGGGGGCGAGGGGCAGCTCGCGGCAGAGGCTGCGGCCAGCCGTGGTGCCGGCGAACCCGGCCACGTGCTCGCCCAGCCGACGCCACTCGAGCAGCTCCAAAGCCTCGATCTGGATCGGGCTCAGGGGAAGCACCGGGTGCGGCTCTGGAGATCCGTGGAGTTCCGGAGCTGGAGCGCACTCCATCACAGGTCGCCCCACCCCGGCCTCGCTCCAATCCCCAGGAGAGTCCGCGCGAACAGATCCCCCAACCGTCACGCGCGCGCCATGGCGATCGGTTCGGCGCCCACGTTGGAGGGCAGCCCCTGAGCTGGCTCGTAGAGCATCTCCAGCCAGTTGCCCTCAGGATCCTGCATGTAGAAGGACGCTGTGCCATCGCGGTGGTCGTGCACCGGACCGCAGCTGTGCCCCTGCTGCACCAGTTGCTCACGGATGCGATCCACCTCGCCCCGCTCATGGAAGTGGAAGGCGAAGTGGGGTCCGGCAGCGCGGTAATCCGGGCTCAGCAGGGCGATGCCTTCACCGCTTTCGGGCCACTGCAGATAACACCAATCGTCGGCATCCCAGGTGAGCCGCAGCCCCAGCCCCAGGTAGAACCCTTTGGCGCGCTCCATGTCCTGCACCCGCAGGGCGACATGGCCGAGTCGGTGGCTGGCGGACATGGACTGCATCAACGATCCTTCCATTGTCAACGTCGTCGTGCGAAACCGAGGCCGGGCGGGAATCATGGTGCGAGTGCAATGCCGGCGTTGAACCTCAAGCCCTCCCTGGCGCACCTCCGCGGCTGGGTGCAGCAGCAGGCCGGCGATGCCGACGGCCAGGTCCTGCTGAGCCTGATCAGCCTGGGTGGCCTCACCGCCCTTTGGGTCCTGTTCTGGCCGGTGCCCACCGAGGTGATCGGCCGTGGGGTGGTGATTGTGCCGGGGGGCGCCACCGTGCTCGACAGCCGCGCCGAAGGCCAGATCCGCGAACTCAACGTGAAGGTGGGCGATCGCGTGCGCAAGGGTCAGCTACTGATGGTGCTGGACCAGCCCGCACTGGAAAAGCAGCTCGAGCGCCAGGAGCGCGACCTGCGCGAATTGGTTCAGATCAACAATGACCTGAACCGCCGCGATGCGATTCGGCTGGCGGCCGCCCGCGATGTGCGCGACACGGCCCTGCGCAAGTTGGAACGGGAGCGGCAGCGGGTGCGCAGTCTGCAAAACACCTACGCCCAGAAGGTGGCGGACTTTGCCCACCTAGCCAAAACGCAGGTGGTGGCGCCCCTGGGCCAGGAGGTGGTGGCCACCTCCGATCGCAACACGCAGCTGCAGGTGGAGCTCGATGACCTCAACATCCGCGAAAAGGATGTGATCAGCACCTACACCAAGGTGAAGCTCGACATCGACACCGAGCAACAGCAACGGCGCTTTCGGATCGACAACACCCGCCGTGAAGTGCGGGTGAGCGAGGCCCGTCTCAAATACGAGGGGAACCTCACGGCCAAGCGCGACGGCAGCATCCTCGACCTGCAGGTGATCCGCGGCCAGACGGTGAAACCGGGCCAGCGTCTGGGCACCCTGGGCGCCGCCACCACCACAGCCAAGGGCGAAGCGCCGCCAGCGCTCCAGGCCATCGCCTACTTCCACCCCGCCGATGCCCGGCGCCTGCAGCACGGCCAGGGCATCGAGGTGGTGCCCGACTGGCAGCAGCGCGGCCGTTTTGGCGGCATTCAGGGTGTGGTGGATCGGGTGAGCTTGCTGCCGGCCACGCCTGAAGACATCAACACCACCATGGGCAATCCGCCCCTGGCCCAGTCGCTGGTGGCCAGTGGCCCCGTGATCCGCACCAGCATCAGCCTGCTCACAAAACCAAACAGCGACGACGGCTATCGCTGGACCCTTTCCAACGGCAGCAGCGTGTTTCCCATTCAGGAAGGCCTCACCCTCAAGGCGCACGCCTACGTGGAATGGCGCACACCGTTGAGCTATCTGCTGCCGATCCTGCGGGATCTCACCGGCACCTACCGCACCCCACGGCTCGATCTCCAGCAGGATCAACCCATCCGCCGTCAGGAGGGCGCTCTGCCATGAAGCGGGAATGGCCCTTTCTCGCCCTGGAGATTCTGTTTCTGGCGGTGTTGCTGCAGAGCAATGCGCCTGAGGTGTGGTTCTGGTTCGTCGCCCTGCTGGTGCTGCTCGGCTGGCGCAGCCTCGCCCTGCGCCAACGGCTGATGCAGCGCCGAGCTATGGCTGAGGCTGCATCACCAGAGACGCCGGCAGCGTGATGGGCAAGGTGATCTCGGGCTGGGGCTGATCCGGCACCGGCTGCAACTGACGCAGCATGCGGGCGTAGCTCAGATTGGCGAGGGTGGTCGACTCAGCGATGCCCTCCATCGATCGGGTGAGCAGGGTGATCGTCTCGCTCACGTCGGTGTAGTCGGCAAGACCCAGCTCATAGCGAGCGCGGGCATCGCGGAAGGCCTCGCGGGAGGCGCGATAGGAGGCTTCCGCCGCGGCCAGCTGACTGAGGGAAGCGCGGTAGTCATAGAAGGCTGTTTCGAGCTCCTGGCGGATCTGGTTGCGCTGGCGGGCCAGCCGCTGCAGCACCGCCTCGGCAGCGGCACGACTGGCGGCGGCCTCGCCACTGGAAACGCCGGCATCAAAGAAACGCCAATGCAGGCGCAGGCCCGCCACCCAGTCGGCGTTCTGATTCGCAACCTGCCGAATGTTGCTGGCACCGCAGCAACCCTGGAGGTCGATCACCGGCTTGGTGAGCTGAGCGGCACCACCACCACCAGCGGCAAACAGCTGCAGGCTGGGCAGCAGCTGGGCGCTGCGGCGATCAGCCTGACGCAACAGCGCCTGGCGCTCAGCCGCCAGCTGATCCAGAGCCGGATTCGCCTTCAGGCCGGCCACCACCGTGGCATCGAGAGGCAGCGGCCAGGCCGGCTGCAACTCCGCCCGGGCCTGGGCCAGCAGCAGGGTGCCGAAGGCCACGTTGAGCAGGTTGGTGAAGGCCTGGCGCCGGCTCTGCCGCAGGGCATCGGCTTGCTCCAAACGGAAGCGGCTCTGCTGCAGGGCCGCTTCCGCCCGCAATAGATCCAGGCGGGGAACGAGGCCTGAGTTCTTGAGTGCCTCCACCTGATCGCGCACCAAGGTGTCGTTGCGCACCACGGCCGCGCGAATCCGCTCCAATTGGTCCGCCAGCTGCAGGTTGTAGTAAGCCTCACTCACCTGCAGCTGCAGCTGGCGCAGCGCATCGCCGTACTGCTGCAACGCCGCCGTGAGCCGCTGATCCTGCTCAGCCAGGGCTGCGCCGCGCTCAAAACTGATCAGCTCCCAATCGAGCGCCAGGGAACCCCAGGCATTGCCGATGTTGGTCTGAACCCGCTGCCAACCGCCCTGCTCAACCAGAAAGGGCGAACCGGCGGGGTAGACAGCGCTATTGCCTTCAAGCGCAAGGTTGGTGTCGCTGCGCTGGGCAAAAGCACCGCCGAGGTTGAGGCCAAGCTGCGGCCAGAAGCGTCCCTGGACCGAACGTTTCAGACCCCGCATTTCGGCGATGCGGGCGCGGCGCTCCGCCAACTCGGGGTTATTGGCGACGGCCACCGCCAAGGCCTGGGGCAATGACAACAGGCGCTGCTGTTGCTGCAGGGCCGCCGCTGCTGTGCCTGGAGTCGCGGCAGGCGCCGGTGGCCGCAGGGCTGGATCCGCCAAGCTGAACGCTGTGGCGTCTCGGGCGGCAGCGGCTCCGCTGAGGGCACCATCGAGCTCCAGCAGATCACGCTCAAAGGCCGCCAGCGAACGCAGCAGCCCTGGCGATGGAGGCACCGTTGCAGCGGAAGCTGCGGCCACTCCAACCCACAGCCAGCCGCAGACGCCCGCTGCGCCTCGCTGTACAAACCGGCGCAGCGCTCTCTTTCTCATCGCGGCTGCTCGCCCCCCAGCTCGCGGCGGGCCTGTTGGGCGAGGTCATGCAAACCCACGCTGGTGCGCGCCAGGCAGCCAATCGAGAAACAGATGCAGGCGCTGCCCAGCAGCCCCCAATGCACGCGACCGCTGAAGGCATGGATCTTGGTGACCATCAGCAGCAGGGCCACCGCCGTAGCCCAGGGGATACCAATGATCAGCAGCACCGTGGAGCGGCTCATGCCTCCAGACCTCAGTGCAGCACCAGATGTTCCAGCTGCTGCTCAGCCGCCGAGCGGCGTCGATTGAGCTGGGCCAGCACCCACGACACCTTGCACACGCAACCAATCGAGAAGCAGATCGAGGCGCTGCCCAAAAGCCCCCAGCCGTGGTCGTGCAGGCTGAAGTCCTCGGCCAACAGCAGCCTCAGGGCCAGCAGGGTCATCAGGGAAGCGGCGATCCAGGGTCCGTGAACCCACAGCAACAAGTAGCGGGCCATCGTGCAGGTGGGTGCGGCCCCTGGAGGATCGCACCCTCAGAGACGCACGCCAACCGTGCGACTCGAGCGGCAGCCATGGCCCGTGGGCCTCAACCCTGACGCAGCCACTCGGCCGCATCACAAGCGTGATACGTGAGGATCAGATCGGCGCCGGCGCGCTTGAAGCAGAGCAGGGTTTCCAGCACCACAGCCCGCTCGTCGATCCAACCCTTTTCGGCGGCGGCCTTCACCATCGCGTATTCGCCGCTCACGTTGTAAGCAGCAATCGGCAGCTCGCTCTCTTCGCGCAGGCGGTGAATGATGTCGAGGTAGGCCAGACCTGGCTTCACCATCATGATGTCGGCGCCTTCCTGCTCATCGAGCTGGGCCTCGGTGATGGCTTCTCGGGCGTTGGCCGGATCCATCTGATAGGTGGACTTGTCCTTGGGGATCGGCTTGCTGGCGGCCGCGCGAGGCGCTGAATCCAAGGCCTCACGGAAGGGCCCGTAATAAGCGGAGGCGTATTTAGCCGTGTAGCTGATGATCCCCACGTGCTCGAAGCCTTCCTCATCGAGGGCTTCGCGGATGGCGCCGACGCGGCCATCCATCATGTCGCTGGGGCCGATCAGATCCGCACCGGCGCGGGCCTGGGCCACCGCCTGCTTGCACAGGATCGCCACGGTCTCGTCGTTGAGCACCACGCCCTCACCGCTGACGATGCCGTCGTGGCCGTCGCAGGAATAGGGATCAAGGGCGACGTCAGTCATGATCGCCATCCCCGGGTGCACCTCCTTAAGCCGGCGGATGGCGCGGGGAATCAGACCGCCTTCGTTGAAGCACTCGGCGCCGTCTTCGGTTTTGAGGCCATCGGCCACCTTCGGGAACAGCACCACGCAGCGGATGCCCAGATCCCAGGCGCGTCCCACTTCCTGCACCAGACCCTCAAGGCTCCAGCGCTGGCAGCCGGGCATGGCGCCAATCGGCTCGTTGCTGGCGCCCTCGTGCACGAACAGGGGATAGATGAAGTCGGCGGCGCTGAGGGAGGTCTCGCGCACCATCGCCCGCAAGGCAGGGGAACGGCGCAGGCGACGGGGGCGGTAGGTGAGCTCCATCAGGGCTGGCGCAGCGGCGCCGGGCGGGCAGCGCGGATCCTACGGAGCCTGCTGCGCTGAGGGCTTTCCAAGCAGCAGCACCAGCGGCATCGCCAATAGAAACACCAACGCCACCAATCGGAACACATCGGCGTAGGCCAGCAGAGCCGCCTGCCGGTCCACCTGCAGGCTGAGCAATCCAAGGGCCTGCTCGGCGGACCCGTTCGCCCCCTCCAACCAGCCGCTCATCTCCTGGATGCGTTGCTGCAGGAGGGGATTGGTGGTGGCCAAGTGCTGTACCAACTGGGAGCGATGCACCGCCTGCTGGCGATCGAGCACCACCGTGAGTACTGCGATGCCGAAGCTGCCCCCGAGCTGGCGCGTGAGGTTGTAGAAGCCGCTGCCCGCACCCACCTCCTCCCGGGGCAAGGGGCCCAGGGTCGCCAAGCTGAGGGGCAGAAACATTGTCACCGTGGTGATGCCACGGAAAATCAGCGGCCAGAACAGGCTCTGATCACCGGTGTCAGGCCCGATCGAGGCCAGCTGCAGCATCGTGATCACCATCGCGCCTGCCCCCACCAGGATCAGCAGGCGGGGGTCGAAGCGGTGGGCGTTCTTGCCCAGCAGGCCCATCGTGAAAGCCGAAGCCAGTGCCCCTGGCAGCATCAGCAACCCCGTCTGGGTGGCGCTGTAGTGCAGCACCGACTGGGCAAAGATCGGCACCACAAACACGGTGCCGTAAAGCCCCATCCCCAACACCAGCGAAAACAAGCTGCCGGCAGCGAGGGAGCGGTGACGCAGCACACGCAGATCCACCGCTGGGGTGCGACTCCGCAGCTCCCACCACACGAATGCAGGCAGTGCCGCCGCGGAGAGCCCGCTCAGCAGACGAATGCCTCCGTCCTCAAACCAGTCGAACTGGTGGCCCTGCTCCAGCACCACCTGAAGGCTGGCCAGGGCGGCCACCAATAAGGCGATGCCGATCCAGTCAACGCGGCGACGACCGACCCGCAACGGCTGACCCTGCTCATCCGCCCAGGTGGCGTCGGCATCGGGCGGCATGAACAGCAGCGCCATCAGCACCGTGATCAGGCCAAAGGGCAGATTGATGAAAAAGATCCAGCGCCAACCCAGGCCATCGGTGAGGTAGCCGCCGAGGGTGGGTCCCACCACCGGTCCCACCAACACACCGATACCGAAGACCCCCTGGGCCAGGCCCTGCATCGCCTTGGGCACGGCCTGAAACATGATCGCCTGGGCCTTGGGCATCAGGCCTCCGCCCAGCAAGCCCTGAGCGATGCGAGCCAACACCAGAAAGGGAAGATTGGGCGCCAGTCCGCAGAGCACCGAAGCGGTGGTGAACCCCACCAGGCAGAACACGAAGTAGCTGCGCTGGCCGAACCGCTCACTGAGCCATTCACTCAGCGGGATCATCACCACACTGGCCATGGCATAGCCGGTGACCACCCAACCCACCTCCGAGAGGGTGGCGCCGAGATTGGCCTGGATATGCGGCAGAGCGACGTTGCAGATGCTCACGTCGATCACTTCGAGCATCGCCCCGATGGCCGCCGTGATCACCACCGCCCACTGGCGGGGGGTCATGGACGCCGAACCTGCACCGTGGCCGAAAGACCGGGGACCAGCCGCTGGGCCATGGGCGCAGGCACCTCATCAAGGCTGATGCGAGCGGTCACCCGCTGCACCACCTTGGTGAAGTTGCCGGTTGCGTTATCGGGGGGTAGCAAGGCGAAACGGGCACCAGCTGCCGGTGCCACGCTCACTACATGGCCGTGGAACTGCCGGCCGGGAAAGGCATCAATCCACACTTGGGCGACCTGACCGGGGCGCAGCGCCTCCAGCTGGGTTTCCTTGAAGTTGGCCTCCACCCAGGGGTGGAGACCCACCAGGGTCATCAATGGCTGACCGGGCTGCACCTGGCGGCCCGGTTCGGCACTCACCGAGCCGATCCGTCCATCGCCGGGGGCCAGGATCCTTTGATAGCCCAGCTGAAGGCGCGCTTCCGCCAAAGCGGCCTGGGCCTGCTGGATGCGGGCTTCAGCTGCAGCGGCCTTCTCACGATCCACCCCCACCTGGCGGCGGCTGGCCTGGGCCTGCATGGCACTGGCCTGACTGCGGGTGAGCTGACCGCGGGCCTGGCGCTCAGCCGCCCGGGCCCGATCGAGTTCCTGGCGCGACACACCGCCCTGCCGCACCAAGATTTCTAGGCGGTGCAGATCGGCAGAAGCCCGCTCCAGCTCCGCCTGGGCTACCTGGGCGTCAGCCGCTGCCAGGTCCGCAGAAGCCTGGGCACCGTTAAGGCTGGCCCGCGCCTGGGCCTCCATGGCACCGGCCGCCCGGCGCGCCTCCAGCAGATCAGCTTCGGCGCGCTGCAGGCGAGCCCGGGCATCGCCGGCATCCAAACGCACCAGCAGGTCACCACGGTGCACCAGCTGGTTTTCCTGCACCGCCACCTGGGCGATGCTGCCGGAAACCCGGCTGGCGATATCGACGAGATGCGCCTCCACCTGAGCGTTATCGGTCTGCTCCAGACCCCGCTGGTTCCACCACCAGCCCCCTGCCGCCAGGGCCACCACAGCAGCGAGCAGCGTGAAGCGCTTCGGCGGCAGACGCAGGCCTTGGCTCAAAGCGAACGGGTGGGGTGCGAGAGGAAGCTGGCGCCGGTCACCCGATCGGTGACCTGCAGGCGCTGAGGCTGATGCGCTTCAACGCAAAGGCCCACCTTGTGGCCAGGGGTGTAATCCCAGAAAAATCCAGAGGTGCCCAGCATCGCCGGGCCATCAATGCGCTGGCCGTTGCTGAGGGTGAGATAGATCTCCTTCACCGCGATGCCATCAGATCGTTGTTGAGCGGCGCCGTAATGCCGCTCGACCACCACCGCCTCGGTGCATGACCCACCAACCGCCTCAGCCCCGGCCACGACCGCAGGAGCGGTAGCCACCGCTGCAACCAGAGCCCCCAGCGCGAGGGGCAGGCATCGCCGAGTCGCCATCGTTCGTATCCGCATCGATCAACGCTAAGGGGGCGAGTCGACTCAGATCAGATCGAGCTCCACCTTCACCACGTCCACTGGGCCGCGGCCTTCGGCATTGAGCTCACGGGCAGCGCGCAGGGCGGATTCATGGACATGGAACAGATGCGCCTGCTCGGTGCTGCTCACCTCCACCAGTGCTTCACCGTCAGCCGCAACGGCCAAGTAGGTGCCCTTCTCCAGCAGCTGGATGGCATAGCGCTCCGGCTGAGTGCAGTCCTCAGGGTGAGCCGGGTCGAGATGGGGCGACCAGAAATGCAGCACCGGCCTGCGCGGCGTAGGTCTTGGTGCTCAAAGTAGTCAATTTCGGCAAGGGCGCCAGCCAGGCGGGCGTAGGATATTGCAACTCATTCGCAATAGGCAGCTGCAGATGCAAGCGGTCTCCCGGCTGGTGGATCTGCCGACAGGCGCGACGGCCAGGGTGTCGTCCCTGTCGGCGGATGCGGGCCTGAGACAACGACTGGAGGCCCTTGGCCTGCGACCGGGACAGGCGGTGCAGGTGCTGCGCCGCGGCTGGTGGTCTGGCCCGCTCCATGTGCGCGTCGGCATGACCGAACTGATGCTGCGCCGCCGCGACGCCGCCCGGGTGAGCCTGGCCGCGTGAGCACCATTGCCGTCCTCGGCATGCCCAACACGGGCAAGTCGACTCTGTTCAATCGCCTCACAGGCCACCACGCTCACATCGGCAACTGGCCCGGCCTCACGGTGGACCTGATGCAAGCCGATCTGCAGCTCTCGGGCCGCAGCCTGCAGCTGGTGGACCTGCCTGGCATCTATGACCTGCGGGGCCACAGTGATGACGAAGCGGTGGTGCGCCGTTTCCTCGAGCGCAGCCCTGTGGATCTGGTGCTGGTGGTGCTCAACGCCAGCCAACTGGACCGGCAGCTGCGCCTAGCGCTGCAGGTGCAACAGCTGGGCCTGCCAGCGGTTGTGGCGCTCAACATGGCGGACGAAGCGGCCCGCTTCGGGGTCAGCATCAACGCATCCGCTCTCGGCGAAGCGCTGGGGCAGCCGGTGTTACCCCTGAGTGCGAAATACCGCCAGGGCCTTGAAACCCTGCAGCACACGTTGGTGGCACAGCTGGACGCCGGCGATGGGCGCGTGGCAGTGGTGCCCGAGGCCCTCGAGGAACGGCTGGCGGCCGCAGACGCAGATCTCGATGGCGCCATGGCGGAGCTGGTGGAGCGCTGCGTGACCCTGCCGAGCCGCTGGCGCGATAGCCGCAGTCGTCGCCTGGATGCGGTGCTGCTGCACCCCGTGCTGGGTCTGCCGCTGTTTTTTCTGGCGATGGCCCTGATGTTCCAGGGCATCTATGCGATCGGTGTGCCTGTGCAGGAAGCCCTGGGCGGTCTGCTCGATCAGTTCGGGCAGCTGGTGCTGCAGCCCTTGCTTGCCCCGTTGCCCGGCCTGTTGCAGGGCTTCCTGCTGGAGGGGCTGTATCAGGGCCTCGGCACGGTGATGGCGTTCCTGCCCGTCATTGGCCTGTTCTTCCTGGCCATGGGCGTGGTGGAGGACAGCGGCTACCTCTCACGGGCGGCCTATCTGATGGATGCATTCATGGAGCGGCTCGGCCTGGATGGCCGCAGCTTCGTGCTCTCGCTGATGGGTTTCGGCTGCAACGTGCCAGCGATCCTCGGCACCCGAGTGATGCGCGATCGCGGCCTACGGCTGCTGTCGATGTTGGTGATCCCCTTCTCGCTCTGCTCGGCTCGCCTCAACGTCTTCCTGTTCATGGCGGCGGTGTTCTTCCCACCCCGCATTGGCGGGCTGGTGATCTTCGGGCTCTATCTGATGAGCTTCGCGGCGGCCATGCTCACAGCCCTTGTGTTCCGCGGTCGCTTTCCCAGCAATGAACCGCTGGTGCTCGAGCTTCCTCCCTATCGCCTTCCCACGCCGGGCCAGATGCTCAGCCGCGCCTGGAGCGAGGTGAAGCACTTCTGGATCTGGTCACGCCGCTTCATCATCCTGGGGGTGGTGGCGGTGTGGCTGCTCAACAACCTGCCGGTGGGCGTGGAACCCGCCTCCAGCGCCAGCCTGGCCGGTCAGCTCGGCAGCTTCGCCCAGCCGGTGCTGGCCCCGATCGGCATCAACCCCAAGCTGGCGGTGGCCCTGTTGTTCGGCTTCATCGCCAAGGAGATCGTGCTGGGGGGCCTGGCCGTGATCTACGGACAGGCCGATCCCGCGGCACTGGGCCGAGCCATGGCCAGCGATGTGACCTGGCCCCAGGCTGTGAGCTTCATGCTGTTCACCCTGCTCTACACGCCGTGCCTATCAACGGTGGCAGTGATTCGCAGCGAATCCAAACGCCTGGGATTCACGCTGCTCAGCGTGGCCTGGTCGCTGCTGCTGGCCTGGCTGGTGAGCCTGGTGGCCTTTCAGGCCATCACGCGCCTGAGCTGAGTCAGGTCCAATTCCCGCCAAACATGTCGTCGTAGCCCTCGTAGGGGTCGTACTCCGACCAACCGGGGCTGGCTTCGTCGAACAACCCGTAACGGGCGGACTCATCGTCCATCAGGGTGTTGCCGGTGGGCACCGTGTTGCAAGTAATGCCGCCACCGGCAGCGGGCTGGCAATCGGTGAACTCAACGCCGGCCTGGACCGGAAGCGCCGCTGCAAGCACCAGCAGCGGAACAAGCCAGCGAGTCATGGACGCCACGCGGGGTGCACTGAGATGATGGCGCCTCCCGTGAGCCTGAGCGCGATGTACACCGATTGGACCGCCGTTGCCCTGCTGCTGCTCACCGCAGCCCCGCTGCTGCTGGTGGTCGCCACCACGGCCTTCTTCATCTGGCGCCAGAAGTCGAAGCGCTGATCTCCGCGCGAACCCCTTTGGGCAGCCGCTGACAGGGTTCCGCCCCCGGCGGCTGCACTGGGTCGGGAAAGCCAAACACGGTTTCAAACACCGGGGTCTGGCCCTGCCCCAGACACTCCAGACAGGTGCGATAGGCGGCCGAATCGGTGCGCAGCACGCCACTGCCGCCGCAGCTGCTGCACAGGCCGCCGGGGCCTTCGCCATGGGGCCCCTGGGTTGATTTGGATCGGGCCATCACCGCTCTCTCTGATTGCCTTCAGTGTGGTGAGTTTTTGCGGCTGTGATCCCGAAACCTTTGTTAAGTCCTGGCGGCCAATTGGGCCCGTAGCCCCCGCAGATCCAGCCCGCTCAACAGCTCCCTGCTGCTGATCCGCGTGCCGGGTGGCACCAACTCCAACTGGGAGGCCATCCAGCCCACAACGGCCGGCGCATCCATCCCCTGCTGCTGCAGGCTCTCCAACCCCAGCCCGCCATCGCGCTTCGACAGCCGCCGGCCTTCGGCATCGAGCCAAAGCGGCAGGTGCCAGTAGCGGGGTGGAGCACCACCGAGCTCTGTCATCACCGCCAGCTGTGGCGCAGTGGACGCCCAGAGATCCTCCCCCCGCACCACATCCGCCACCCCCAGGCACAGCTCATCGACAGCCGTTGACAGGTGGTAGGCGAGAAAGCCATCCGCTCGGCGCAACACCACGTCACCGACCTGCCCCTGGGCATCGCGCCCATCGGCGGCTGCCAACTGCTCAGACCAGTGGATCCGCCCTGGAGGCAGGCGCAGCCGCCAACTGGGCAGACGCCCCTGCTCCTCTCCCCATCCACCGCCGCGGTCGCGGCAGAAACCTGGATACACCGGCGAGGCGCCATGGGGCGCTGAGATGTCCGCCAGCAAACGGCGACTGCAGCGACAGGGGTAGAGACGCCCCCGCCGGCGCAACCACGAGAGCACAGAGGCATAGAGCCCCCGCCGCTCGCTCTGGCGAATCACCGGGCCATCCCAGTCGAGCCCCAGCCAATTCAGATCCTGAAGAATCGCCGCCTCAGCGCCAGGGCGATTGCGGGGTGTATCGAGATCGTCGATGCGCAGCAGCCATTCGCCGCCCTGCAGGCGAGTGATCAGCCACGAGAGCAGGGCGGTGCGCAGGTTGCCCAGGTGCAGCCGGCCCGTGGGAGAGGGCGCATAGCGACCACGGCAGCCCTGGCGACGCCAATGCTCGCCGGCCTCCAGGTGCTGCAGCAGATGCTCAGGCAACACAGATCAGGGGACTCCTCACAAGCCCGTTCAGCATCCCGCAAAAAAAGGCGGCCCTTAGGCCGCCTGCATGGATCAACCGGATGAACCAGATCAGCCCTGAACGCGGTCCTTGAACAGCTTGCCGGCGGTGAAGGCGGGCACGCGCTTGGCGGGAATCTTGATTTTGTCGCCGGTCTTGGGGTTCAGACCCTGACGGGCAGAGCGCTCGCGGGGCTCGAAAGAACCGAAGCCCAGGATCGACACCTTCTTGCCTTCCACCACCGAATCAATGATGGTGTCGATGGCGGCGTCAACCACTTGGGCCACGTCGGTTTTGGTCAGCTCCGTGCGAGCAGCAACGAGATTGACGAGGTCAGCTTTGTTCATCGGAGTGGGAAAGCCTCTGGGTCAGTAGCAGCCGGGCGGCGCGGGAAGACCGACCGCCACTGTGTTCAGCGCGCCAATGGTATGGGGGTTGGCAATAGGCGGCAACCATCGAACCCCTTCTGCGGCCAAGGTTTTGCCACTTTTGTCACCCACCGTGCACTTTTCACGTCCACGGCCTGCTGTTTACACCGCCTGCTGAGAGACGAGCTCGACCAGATTGAGCTGCGCGAGAACGGTGGATCCCGCCGGCACCAAGGCCTCACCGCGCAGGGCCCCCAGACCGGCTCCACTGGCCAGCCAGTGGGGCACATCAGCGGGCAGATCAGATCGCAGCTGCTCCAGGCTGCGCAGCCAACGGCCCCAATGAAAACTGCGGCGGGTGCGCAGCGGCGCCAACTCGGCGGGCGACACCGGGCTGAGCAGCCGTCCGGTGAACAGAATGGACTCCGCCAATGCCGGAGCTGCAGCGAGCAGCACTGCAGCTCCGGGGGATGGACCAGGGGTCCAGA
>JBEDHJ010000041.1:0-2945 GCA_041174205.1 Cyanobacteriota bacterium
TCGGCGGCGCGGCGCGGCGGATAGCCCCAGAGCTGCTCGAGGATTTCGGCTCGGGGAACCACCCGGCCCGGCTCGCGGAACAGCAGCTCCAGCAGGCTGAATTCGGTGTAGGTGAGGCCGATGCGCTCGCCGTCGCGGGTCACCTGGCGGCGGTTGGTGTCCACCACCAGATCCCCCACCCGCAGCACGCCCTGGCCCGGCGTCACATCGCGGGGTTCAGCAGCGGCGGAGCCACGGCCCACCCGGCGCAGGATCGTGGCGATCCTGGCTTCGAGCTCCTTGGGGCTGAAGGGCTTGGGCAAATAGTCGTCGGCGCCGAGATCGAGGCCGGCCACCCGCTCAGCGATGGCATCGAGGGCCGAGAGAAAGATGATCGGAACGCAGGATTCAGCCCGCAGCCGCCTGCAAACGGCGAAGCCATCCAGCTTGGGCAGCATCACGTCGAGCACGACGAGATCGGGCTGCTCCTGGTGGAAGAGGGTGAGGGCCTGCTCGCCGTCCTCAGCGCACACCACCCGGTAACCGGCCAGCTGCAGCCGCATCACCAGTACGCGACGCACCGCCGGTTCGTCGTCCACCACGAGCAACGTGGCGCGGTGCTCACCACCGTCTGACACGGCTCCCGACGCATCACCCGTTTGGTGCTGGTCGCCGAGGGCCATACGCACAACAGGTGATGAAGAAGCGCAACGATACATCTCAGGATGAACCCTTCGAGGCTCAAAACCCCTGAAAACAGGCTTGTGCGGCGAAGTCTTAAGGATTTCTTCCGGCCGGAGTTTTTGCCGCTGCGAAGCGCCCAGCGGCGTAGGCGTTCCACTGGCGCTCCGCTTCGGCCAGGGCCGCATCGCTGCTGATCTGACCGAGCATCGCCCGCTGCAGCTGGGTGTACACAATCGCCTGCAGCCGCTTCACCCCCGGGCTGGCAGGCACCAGTACCCGCGCCTGGCCAAGGGTGTCAGCCGAGAGCAGCCGAGCCTGCTGCACCAGGGCCTCCGGCTGATTGGCCGGGCGTTCGGCTTGCAGGTTGCGGCGCAGCTGCTGCAGTGCCACGGGCGAGGAGGGCAACACCCGTGCCTGCTCAGCGAAGCGCTTCTGATTGGCCGCATCCGTAAGGAACAGCGCGAACTCCGCAGCCTTAGCCGCCACCCGGCTCTGGCGGGGGATGGCCAAGGTCATCACCGCCACGTTGGCTTCGCCCTGGGCGCCGGTGATCGGCGGATAGGGGCGCGTAGCGGCGGCAATCTGCGGGGCATTGGTCTGGATGCTGCGCAGGAATTCGGCGCCGCTGCCCACCTGGGCCAGCTCACCGCTCTGATACAGCTCGATGGCGCGGCGGTAGCCCTGGCTCACCACCTCCCGCGGCAACAGCCCACGGCGGTAGAGATCGGTCCAGAAGGCAAAGGCGCGGCGGCCGGCGGTGGTGTTGAAGGCAGCCTGCTGATCGGGGCCAAGCAGGGTCACGCCCATCTGCACGAGGCTCTCGAGCAGCTCGGCGGAATCGTCGGGCACCACGGTGACGAACAGGGCGTAACGACCGGTGCGGCGCCGCACGGCTTCGGCGTAGGCCGGCACCTCCTCCCAGCGGCGCGGCGGAGCGCTGTAGCCCGCCTGCTGCAGCAAGCGGGTGTTGGCCAGGGTGATCCGAGCTGTGAGATACCAGGGGATCGCGAACTGCTGCGGCTGGCCATCGGGCCCGGCGCTGCGGCCCGCCTGCCAGATCAAAGGGAGGTAGGCCTGGGGTGCCCCCGCCGGCAGCACCTGCTCCAGTGGCAGCAAGCCCCCCTTGCTGGCCAGGTTGGCGGCAAACAGGGGATTGAGGTTCACCACATCCGGGGCCGTGCGGGCGAACACCGCCGCCAGCAGCTTGCGTTCCACCGAGCCCCAGGGGATGTCGGTCCAGACAACGCGATAGCCGGGATTACGGGCCTCCCAGGCCGCGATCACATCCTGGATGTAGGTGTTGAACTTCGGTGCCAGATCCAGGGTCCAGAACTGGATCGTGCGCTCGGCAGGCGGCGGCGGCGCCGATCCGCGACAGGCACTGAGCCCCAGCGCCAATCCAGCGCCCACAAGGCCAGCGGCAAGGCGGCGCAACACCGGCCGACGCGGCAGCCGGCGTGAGTTGGCGACGGGGTGTGGGGTCATCGCGTCAACCTCGTAGATCGGCCACGCGGCGCCAGCGCAGCAGCTGCAGAGAGCAGAGCACAGGCGCCAGCAAACCCGTGATCAAGCTCTGGGCCAGCAAGGTGTGGAGCCCAGCCTGAAGCAGGGGCAACTGACCGCGCCACTGCAGTTGGAGCAGCACACTGGCGCCCAGCACCAGGCTGCCCAACAGTGCCAGCAGGCCGAGGTTGTAGCTGCGCTCGATCGGCACACCACGCTGGCCGATGCGGCCCCACCACCAGCCAAGGAGCATCAGCACAGGCACCTCGCTGACTTGGCCCAGATGCAGTCCATCGAGCACCAGGCCCAGGGCCAGGCCGGCAATGGCCCCAGAGGCGGGGCCATCCACCAGGGCCCAGGGCAGCAGCCAGAGCACCGCCCAGCTGGGGGCCACGCCGGCGATTTTGAGGAAAGCCGGTGAAGCAAGGGTGAGCAGCGGCACCGCCAGGCCCGTGGCCCCGCACCAGCGCTGGCGGTGCAACACGCCCATGGTCAGCGGGTCACCACCTGCACCCAATCCACCGCATCCAACGGTGCACTGAGCTGAACCACCGCATCGGGGGCGGGGGTGAGCTCATCGTTCACGGTCTGCACGACGCCCACCAGGAGATTGGGCGGCACCAGGGTGCTGGCGGGGGAGGTGGTGATCACATCGCCGGGGCGCACGCCGGTGTCTTTCTCGAGAAACTGCAGTTGCGGCCGCGGCGTGCCCTGCCCTGCCAGCAGGCCATGGCGCTGCACCCGCGCCACCCATACCCCCACTCGGCTGGCGCTGTCGG
>JBEDHJ010000042.1:0-12374 GCA_041174205.1 Cyanobacteriota bacterium
GCAACGGAATGGGGTGGTCGCTCCGGTGGGCTCTCCTAGGTTGTGGCCAAGAGGACTGCCACCGGTGCCATCCCTTCTTTACACGCCGGTGGGTCGCCCCCGCCGCCTGCAGCGGCTGGCCGGGCTGTTGCTGTGCGGCCTGCTGTGGGCGCCGCTGGCGCAGCCGGCTGCGGGCCAGGAGCTGTTCATCCTCAACGTGCTCGGCAATCTGTTCAAGCGCCGGGCGCCGGTGCCGGAACCCGGCCCCTCGGCGCCGGCGCTGCCCGGCAGCATGGGCGAGGCCCAATTCCAGGAGCTGTTGGTGAAGGGGGATCTGCAGTCCCTCAATCAGGCCTGCCTGGAGGCCGACAACTTTGATTTCACCAAGCGGTTGCAGTTGCTTCAGGCGCGGCTCCTGGAGATCGCCCCGGCGCCGCAGCCACTGCAAACAGTGTTGGTGAATGCCAATGCTCTGCTCAGCTGCCGGGCCCCGGATGCGGCCCTGGCGGTGCTCAACCGCTACAGCCCCCCGGCTGGGGAGGAGCGAGATCAGTGGCTGGTGCAGCGTTGGCGTGCCGCCCAAGCCGGCCTGCATCACGCCATGGCGGCTGAAACCCTCGAGCAGTTGGCCAAGGGCAACCTGGCCAGCCTGGAATCCGTGGCACTGCCCTTGAAACTGCGGGACGACGGCTCGATTGCCACCCGGCCTGGGCTGGATGTGTACGTGGATCACCTGCTGGTGCTCGGGCGGCGCCGGGATGCGGCCGCGGCTCTGCTGCTGGGTCAGATGCCGGGCAAGCCCATGGCCGAGCGCCTGAAGCAGGCGGTGGCGCTGCTCGAGCAGATGCCCCTGCCGGAGCGCGATCAGCTGCTCGAGCGCGCCCTGGATCAGGCCGCGGCCGCTGAGGCCTGGGGGCTGGCACTCGAGCTATTGGACAACCAACGCCGCATGCTCGAGGCGGAAGGGGCTGTGGCCAGCCGGCCGCGGGAGCGCTTGGAGCGCCTGAGCCAGCGGGTGGATGATGCCTACAGCGCCTGGCAGCTGGCACGGCAGGATCCTCAACAGAGCGATCGCGCCGCCCAGCTGCAGCAGCAACTGCGCAGTCCTCGGGCTGCCGGTGGTCATGCTGCGGTGCTCCTCGCTTCTCCGGTCTCCTCCTCAACGCCCACGCAGCCATGACCGCCTACACCCTTGGATCGCTGCTCTACGAAGGCAAGGCCAAGCGGGTGTTCGCCACCGATCAGAGCGATCTGGTGGCCGTCGAATACAAGGACGACGCCACGGCGTTCAACGCTCTGAAGAAGGCTCAGCTCGCGGGCAAGGGTGAGCTCAACTGCCAGATCTCCGCTCGCTTGTTTGAGCTGCTGGAGCGCGATGGCATTCCCACCCATTACCTGGCGCTGCAGGAGCCCAACTGGATGCTGGTGCGGCCCGTGCGGATCGTGCCCGTGGAGGTGGTGATCCGCAACACCGCCTTTGGCTCCCTCTGCAAGCAGATGCCGATCGAGCCAGGCACCCCATTGGATCCGCCATTGCTCGATCTCTATTACAAGGACGATGCCTTCGGCGATCCGCTACTCACCGATGCACGCCTGGAGCGACTTGGGCTGCTCAGCGCTGAGCAACGGCCTGAACTGGAGCGTCTGGCCCGTGGGGTGAACACCAGCCTCCGCACCTTCTTTGCCGGGATTGGTCTGCAGCTGGTGGATTTCAAGATCGAACTGGGCTTCAGCGCCGATGGCGCCCTGGTGGTGGCTGACGAAATCAGTCCGGACACCTGCCGCCTCTGGGACCTGCAGGTGAGCGATGCCAGCGACCGCATCCTCGACAAAGACCGCTTCCGTCAGGACCTCGGTGGTGTGGTGGAGGCCTACGGGGAGGTTCTCAAACGGGTCCAGGGGGCCTGCCCTCCACCCCGCTTAGCCAAGTAAGTTCGGCGGAATTTGCGGCATTGCCGCTCCGACCGCGACTCCCATGGCAGCCCTCCGCACCGGTCTGAGCCGCACCTTGGTGGCGGCTGCCGGCTCTGTGCTGCTTGCCGCTGCTCCAGCGTTGGCTCAAGGCGAGTCTCAGCCCAACTCAGGACAGCAGCCCGCGGAAGGGCCACCGACGCAGCAGGGCCAGCAGCCTGCTGTTGAGCCCCAGCCCAGCCTGGCGGCTCCGGCCAAGCCGGAGCCGAAGGTGCTGATCAGCGAAGTGGTGGTGAAGGGGATCGAAGGGCATCCCGAGCAGGAGCGCCTGGAAATCGCGGTCTATGACGCGATGGCGACGCGTCCGGGCACCCAGGTGACCCGCAGCGAGCTGCAGAACGATCTCTCGGCGATCTACGCCACCGGTTGGTTCTCGGATGTGCGCATCCAGCCGGTGGATGGCCCACTGGGGGTGCAATTGGTGGTGACCGTGGTGCCCAACCCGGTGCTCACCAAGGTGGAACTCGAGGGTGTGGGTGCCAAGACCAAGATTCCGGCCAACCTGATCCCGGACACCTTCGCTCCTGACTACGGCAAGACCCTCAACCTCAACGCCCTGCAGGCCCGCATCGGGGAGCTGCAGAAGTGGTACGCCGATCAGGGCTATTCGCTAGCCCGCGTCAGTGGCCCCACGCGGGTGAGCCCTGAGGGGGTGGTTCAGCTGCTGGTGCGGGAAGGCACCGTTGCTGGTGTGGAGGTGCAATACCTCAACAAGGAAGGCGAATCCACCAACGACAAGGGTCAGCCGATCCGCGGCAAGACCAAGACCTGGGTGGTGACCCGTGAGGTGTCGATCAAAGCAGGCGACACCTTCAACCGCCGCCAGCTGGAGGATGACATCAAGCGCATCTACGCCACCGGCCTGTTCGGTGATGTGAAGGTGACGCTGCGGCCGGTGGCTGGCAATCCCGGTGAGGTGACGATCGTTCTCGGCATCGTCGAACAGTCGAGCGGCTCGCTGTCCGGCGGTCTGGGGTACAGCCAGGCCCAGGGTGTGTTCGGTCAGGTGCAGCTGCAGGACAGCAACCTGCTGGGCCGCGCCTGGGATCTGGCTGTGAACTTCACCTACGGCCAGTTTGGTGGCCTGGGTGATATCTCATTCACCGATCCCTGGATCAAGGGCGATAAGTTCCGCACGGCGTTCCGGGCCCGGGTGTTCTTCAGCCGTGAGGTTCCCCAGGTCTTCCAGAGTCAGAACAACGGCACGATCAACACCGTGTCGGATGTGTCGAACGACTTCTTCAAGGCGCCGGCCAGTGCCGATGCCTACAACATCTACAGCAAAAAGAATCCCACTGGTACCTCCTTCGGCTCAATCGAAAAGGCTCAGAAGGCTGACCCCAGCCTCAACTGGTTTGCCCTCGACAACAACTCCATTGCTCTGCAGCGCATCGGAGCCAATGTTCAGTTCGTGCGTCCCCTGAACGGCGGCAATCCCTACAAGCGTGCACCCTGGAGTGTGGTGCTCGGCTTCAGCGGTCAGGAAGTTACACCGATGAATTTCGGTGGCACGGTGATGCCGTACGGCATGAACACCAACGCCTACAACAACGGCAAAACGCAGGTCAACGACGTGATCTGCATTGCCTACAACTGCGCGGAACACAACCAGCTGGTGGGCCTGCGGGTGGCTGCCACCATGAATAACCTCAACGACCCGCGCAATCCCACAGCCGGTAATTTCCTCAGCCTCGGCACCGAACAATTCTTCTCGGTCGGACCGGATTCACCCACCTTCAATCGCCTGCGCGCCAGTTACACCCACTACATCCCGGTGAACTGGCTCAAGGTTTTCAAGGGCTGCCGTCCCAAGCCGGGTCAGAAGGAAGATTGCAAGCAGGCGCTGGCCTTCCAGGTGACCGCCGGTACCAATGTGGGCAACCTGCCTCCCTATGAAGCCTTCTGTCTGGGTGGCTCCAACTCGGTGCGTGGCTACTACGACTGCGATCTGGGTGTGGGTAAGAGCTTCGGTGAAGCCACGATTGAATACCGCTTCCCGATCTTCAGCATCATCAGCGGTGAGGTGTTTGTGGATGGTGGTACCAGCTTTGGCAGTCAGGCCAACGTGCCGGGGAACCCTGGCGGCCTGCTGCTGAAGCCCGGCGATGGTTTCTCGGTGGGCACCGGCCTGATCGTGACCACACCTGTGGGGCCCCTGCGTTTGGAGGTGGCAAGCCAGGACTTCACCGGTCAGTGGCGCTTCAACCTCGGCGTGGGTTGGAAGTTCTGAGCAGCAGCGTGACGATCTGGCCCAACGACTACTCCCAGGCCTGGACCCTGGCGGCAGCTGTGGAGCGCTCCGGAGTGGGGCTGCACAGTGGTGCCACGGCCCGGCTGCGGCTGGAGCCGTTTGAGCAGGCCGGGTATTGGGTGGCCTGGCTCGATGACCCCAGCCTTGCCCCCATGCGCCTGCATCCCGAGCAGGTTTGCGAAACCCAGCTCTGCACAGCCCTGCAGCTCGATCAGCGCCGCCTCGCCACCGTGGAACATCTGCTCGCGGCCCTGGCTGGCGTGGGCATCACGTCAGCGTTGTTGCTGGTGGATGGGCCGGAGATCCCTTTGATGGATGGATCCGCCCAGCCCTGGGTGGAGGCGATTGCTGAAGTGGGGTTGCAATCTCTGGGTGTACGCCCGCAACCACTCCTGCTGCAGGCGCCGATCACCCTGCAGCAGGGCCAGAGCTTTGCCACAGCGCTGCCCTCGGATCAGCTGCGTGTATCGGCGGCCATTGAGTTTCCCCAGGCGGCCATCGGCCGGCAGCTGTTCAGCCTCGAGCTCACACCCCAGGCCTTTGTGGAGCAGATTGCTCCGGCTCGCACCTTCGGCTTCAAGCACCAGGTGGAGCAGCTGCTGGCGGCCGGCTTGATCAAGGGAGGTGCCCTCGATAACGCCCTGGTTTGCGACGGCGATGGCTGGGTGAATCCGCCCCTGCGCTTTGCCGATGAGCCGGTGCGCCATAAGCTCCTTGACCTGCTGGGGGATCTCGCCCTGGCGGGGCTGCCCCAGGCCCAGGTGTTTGCCTTCCGCGGCTCCCATGGGTTGCACACGGCCCTGGCTTCCGCACTGGTTTCTTCGAACTGACCCCCTTGACTGCCACCCCAACAGCCACGGCACCTGTGCTCACGAGTGAGCAGATTCAAGGGTTGCTGCCCCACCGCTATCCCTTCGCGTTGGTGGATCGGGTGATCGAGCACGAGCCCGGCAAGCGGGCTGTGGCGATCAAAAACGTGACGTTCAATGAGCCCCAGTTCCAGGGCCATTTCCCGGGGCGCCCCCTGATGCCAGGCGTCTTGATCGTGGAGGCGATGGCCCAGGTGGGCGGTCTGATCGTGACCCAGATGCCTGATCTGCCCAAGGGTCTGTTTGTGTTCGCCGGGATTGATGGTGTGCGCTTCCGCCGGCCCGTGGTGCCCGGCGATCAGTTGGTGATCAGTTGTGAGTTGCTCAGCCTCAAGCGCCAGCGCTTCGGCAAGGTGAAGGCGGAAGCCAAGGTGGATGGTGAGTTGGTCTGCGCCGGAGAGCTGATGTTCTCCCTGGTGGACTGAGCTGCGCCGTGATGTCGTCTCTCGCCATGGAAACCAGCACGGGCGAAACCAAGATCCATCCCACGGCCGTTGTGGATGCCCGCGCCCAGATCGATCTGGGGGTGGAGATCGGTCCCTATGCGGTGGTGGGCCCCGATGTGTGCATCGGTGCCGGCAGTCGCATCGGCCCCCATGTGGTGCTGGATGGCCGCGTCAGCATGGGCCGCGGCAACCGCATTTTTCCGGGTGCCTGCATCGGCGCTGAGCCCCAAGACCTCAAATACAACGGTGCCTCCACGGAGGTGGTGATCGGGGATGACAACGCCATCCGCGAGTGCGTCACCATCAACCGCGCCACCCACGAGGGCGAGCAGACCCGCATCGGCAACGGCAACCTGCTGATGGCTTACAGCCACCTCGGGCATAACTGCCTGCTGGGAGATCGGATCGTGATCGCCAACGGTGTGGCTGTGGCCGGCCATGTGGTGATCGGCGATCGAGCTGTGATCGGTGGGGTGCTGGGTATTCACCAGTTCGTGCACATCGGCACCATGGCCATGGTGGGTGGCATGAGCCGCATCGACCGGGATGTGCCTCCCTACGCGATCGTGGAGGGGCATCCCGGCCGTCTGCGGGGACTCAACCGCATCGGCATTAAGCGCAGCGGCCTTGCGGAGCTCGATGGTGGCGCCCAGGCCAAGCAATTGCAGCAGGTGTGGGCTGAGCTCTATCGCAGCGATGCCGTCCTGGCCGATGCCCTTCAGCAGGTGCGCCGCCAGGAGCTGCTTCCCCCCGCCGAAACGCTGGTGAGCTTCCTCGAAGCGTCGATCAGCCCCGGTCGCCGGGGACCGTTGCCCGCCGGGCGTTCATGAGGCGGCTGCTGATCAGCACCGGCGAGGTGTCCGGTGACCTCCAGGGCGGTCTGTTGGTCACGGCCCTGCACCAGGAAGCGCAGCGCCGTCAGCTGGATCTGGAGATCGTGGCCCTCGGGGGCGAACGGATGCGTCAGGCCGGTTCCACCCTGCTGGCCAACACCACCCCGATGGGCTCGATCGGCCTCTGGGAGGCCTTGCCCCTTGTACTGCCCACCCTGAGGGTGCAGCGACGCGTCAGCCGTTGGCTCAAGCACTCACCCCCCGACGCGGTGGTCCTGATCGACTACATGGGGGCCAACGTGAACCTGGGCCTGAAGGTGAAACGGCGTCTGCCCGGTGTGCCGATCCTCTATTACATCGCTCCCCAGGAGTGGGCCTTTCGCGTCGGGGAGGGCGGCTCCACACGCTTGATCGGCTTCACCGACCGCATCCTGGCGATTTTCCCTGAGGAAGCCCGCTTCTATGGCGCCCGCGGTGCCCAAGTCACTTGGGTGGGTCATCCGCTGCTCGATACGCTCAGCGATCTGCCCAGCCGCGATGCGGCACGGGCCGAGCTGGGTCTGCAAGAGCACGAGCGCTTGCTGCTGCTGTTTCCTGCCTCCAGGACCCAGGAACTGCGCTATTTGCTTCCGCCCTTGGCTGCCGCCGCGGCTGAGCTGCAGCGCCGCTGTCCAGGCTTGCGGGTGATGGTGCCCGCTGGTCAGGCGGCGTTTGAACCGGTGCTGGCCGAGCTGCTGGCGGCGGCCGGTGTGCAGGCGGAGGTGGTGCCCGCTGCGCAAGCCGACCAGCTGCGGCCGGTGCTCTGCGCTGCTGCCGATTTGGCCCTGAATAAATCCGGCACCGTGAATCTGGAGCTGGCCCTGCGCGGCGTTCCGCAAGTGGTGGCCTACCGCGTTAGCCGCCCCACGGCCTGGGTGGCCCAGCATGTGTTGCGCTTCCAGGTGGATCACATTTCGCCGGTGAATCTGGTGCTCGGGGAACGGCTGGTGCCTGAACTGCTGCAGGATCAGCTCACCCCGGAGGCGGTGGTGCAGGAGGCGCTGCCCCTGCTGCAAGAGGAGCCGGCGCGGATGCGGGTGTTCGAGGGCTACCGCCGTCTCCGCCAGGCCCTGGGTGAGCCTGGGGTCACGCGCCGGGCCGCCACGGCCATCCTGGATGCCATCCCTGGTTTGGAGGCGGCGTGATCAAGCGAACCTTGGCGTTCCTTCTGGCTGTGCTGCTGCTCGGGGGGCTGGCGGCACCGGCAGAGGCGGCTGTGGAGGAGGCGGTGTTGGCCGGCGGCTGTTTCTGGTGCTTGGAGCACGATCTGGAAGAGCTGCCGGGGGTGCTGAGTGCGGAGAGCGGCTACAGCGGCGGCAGCCTGCGCAATCCCACTTACCGCCAGGTGAGCGGCGGCGGCACTGGCCACCAGGAGGCGGTGCGGGTGCGGTTCGACAACGCTCGGATCAGCTATTCCACCCTGCTGCGCGCCTATTGGCGCAATGTGGATGCTCTCGACGCGGGTGGTCAGTTCTGTGATCGCGGCAGCTCCTACCGCCCGGTGATCTTCACTCAGGGTGCAGCGCAGCATGAGCAGGCCCAGGCCAGCCTGGCTGCAGCAGCGCGGGAGCTCGGAAAGCCCAGCGCCGCGATTCGCGTGCAGATCAAGCCCCTCAAAGCCTTCTGGCCTGCAGAGGGCTACCACCAGGATTACGCCGAGCGCAACGCGGTGAAATACCGCTATTACCGCTGGGCCTGCGGCCGCGACCGGCGGCTGGATCAGCTCTGGGGTGCCCTCGCGCGTTCGGCAGCCCCCTGGGTGCGCTCCCGCTGACTCCAGCGCGACCCCCTAGATCCGCCAAATCGAAGGAAAAGCTGAAGGCGCTAGCGCCTGGTTTTCGGCTTTTTTAAGTGATGGAGCGGGTTTCCGCCCTTTTTTCTCGCATCAGAGTCTCCTAGCGTTGCTCCGACTCGACTGCAGGTGTGTGTATGTATCTGCTGACGATTCGCGATGGCCTCGTGACCCGTCATATCGGCCCCTATGAGAGCCCGAAGCAGGCTTCGGATGATCTCGATCGGCTGCTGCAACAGTTCGGCGAGCGGGCTCGCTGGCAAATCCATGCGTTGGAGGCCCCGCTGGATGTGATGAATGGTGCGGCCCGCAGCGTCGCAGCAGCCTGACGCTCAGGGCTGCTGGTCGCGTTGTTGTCCGGGATAGCCGCGCAGCAGGCCGCTTTCCACCATCAGCCCCACCCCAGCGACGATCGCCACAAGGCTGAGGGTGCCGTACCAGAACCAGGGGCCATGGGCCTGGCCGAGGCTCTGCAGGGTGCGGCGCTGCACCGCCTCGCCGAACAGGCAGAGTCCCGCCGGCAGCAGCAGCACGCCCACCTGGGCTTTCACGAACCAGCGGATCTTGCGAACGGCCATCGGGTCAGATCGAAGTGGTCGTGGCCGCCAGCCTAGGCCGGGCCTCCGGCCCGCACCCAGTTCACCAATGTGCGGACCCCGAAGCCGGTGGCGCCGGCGGGATCCAGACCGCGGCCCTTGTCGCTCCAGACGGTGCCGGCAATGTCGAGGTGGGCCCAGCTCACCTCAGGGGTCACGAAGTCCTGCAGGAACAGGGCGGCGGTGATTGAGCCCCCGGGGCGCGGACCGGTGTTTTTCATGTCGGCCAGGCCGCTCTTGAGGCCTTCGCGGTAGGAGGCGCGCAGGGGCATGCGCCAGAGGTTTTCACCGCCCTGAGATCCGGCCTCGATCAGGCTGTGGGCCAGCGTGTCACTGGGGGACCAGAGTCCGGCAATTTCCTCGCCCAGGGCGATCACGCAGGCGCCGGTGAGGGTGGCGAGATCGACCACGGCGTCAGGCTCGAGTTTGCAGGCGTAGACCAAGGCATCCGCCAGGGTGAGGCGACCCTCGGCATCGGTGTTGTTGATCTCGATCGTTTTGCCATTGGAGGCCTTGACGATGGCGCCGGGGTGAATAGCGCCGCCACTGATCATGTTTTCGCAGGCGGCCACGATCATGTGCACCTCAACGCCGGCCGGCTTGAGCTGGGCGATGGCACGCATGGCGCCCAGCACCGCCGCGCTGCCCCCCATGTCGTACTTCATCATTTCGATCTGGGAGCCGGCGGTTTTGAGGTTGTAGCCGCCGGAATCGAAGGTGAGGCCCTTGCCCACCAGCACCAGGCGCCGCTCTGCCACACCCTCGGGGCGGTAGGTGAGATGGATGAATTTGGGCGCCAGATCCGAGCCCTGGGCCACCGCCAGATAGGAGCCCATGCCGAGGGCTTCGCAGTCGCTCCGCTCCAACACCTTGAGCTCGAGGCCGAAGTCGCTCGCGATCCGGGCGGCGGTGTCGGCTAGGGCGGCGGGGGTGACCACGTTGGGCGGGGCCGCCACCAGCTCACGGGCCAGTTCCACGCCACTGCTCACGGCCTCGCTGCCAGCAACGGCGGCCTGGGCGGCATCGGGCAGCCCCAGCAGCTCCACTTGGCTTGGGCAGGGGCGCTGTTCGGCTTCGCTTTTGAAGCGCTGATCGGCATAGAGGCTGAGGCGCACCGCCTCAGCCATGGCGCCCGCGGCGCTGGCCGGCTCCAGGCCATCCACGGGCAAGGCCAGCCCCACCTGTTGGCTGCCGCTTGCGGCCGCTGCTTTCGTGCCGGCCGCGGCGGCGCTGCGCAGCTGCTCCTGGCCGAATTCACCGGGTGCTCCCAGGCCGATCAAAACCAACAGGCTGGGTGACTCGCCGAGGCGATCGATGCTGAGGCTCTCGCCCGGTTTGGCCTTGAAGCGTCGTTGCTCGAGCCGCTCCAGCACAGCCTGGCCGAAGCGGGTCGCCAGGGCCTCGCGGCTGCTGGTGCCGGCTTCACCGCTGAACAAGCCCACCACGAGGGCTTCGCCGCTCCAGGTGCTGAGGGTGGCGGCGCTGCAGCGGATCTCCACGGCCATGTCGGCGGTTCGGCTGGCGGCGATGGTAGGGCGATCAGCCGGGCTCAGCGGTGAAGGGGGTGGCCCACCGGCCGCGGGTTTCCTTGTTGAAGGGCGGAAGCCAGTGGCGGATCAGGGCCTGCTCCAGGGCCCGCCGCGGCCGAACGCCGTCGGGGGCATCACTCCAGAAGCGGATGCTCAGCTGGCTCCCCAGCCTCACCTGCTGCAGGGCATCGCCGTAGGCCGCTAGATAGTTCTTGCAGTCGTGCTCTCCCTTCCAGCGCCGATCTGCCTGAGCGGTCTCCCCCACGTAGAGCAGCAGGCTGCCGCTCAGGTGTGGCGGGCGGTCGATCACGAAATAAAGGGCGGCGCCACTGTTCTGCGCATCTGGCCAGCGCCAGAACTGCAGGTGCTGAGGGGCGAGGGCGAGGGGGTCGAGCCGCTGCACGGTGGCAGCCGGGCCCAGCATCTCTCCGTTAAACAGGTCGATCTGGCCGGCGGCCAGAGCTCGGCCCTGGGACACCGCCTCAAAACGGGGCTGCTGGAACTCGAGCAGACGTTGTTGCCACTGCCGCAGCTGATGCTCCTGCAGCGGTAAGTCCGGGGTGCTGCCAGGGCTGTGGAGCTGCCCCTGGGCAAACAGATCCCCTTGACGGGGTGGATGGCTGCTCCCCATGGCTCAGGCGGAGCGCGGCAGTTGCGGACCGGCGGGGCCCTGGCCGAAACGCACCTTGCCGATCAGCTCCTCCACGAGTGCCGGTGGCAGCTGCAGGCGCTGCTGCAGGTCCGCCAGGTCGATGAAGGGGGCGCGCTGCCGCTCCCGCAGCAGCCGTGCGCGCCGCACCGCATCCAGCTGCGGCAGCTGCTGTTCCAAGGCCGAAGCGCTGGCGTGGTTGAGGTCCACCGGCTTGGGGGCGGCGGGCATGGGCGCCCCATCTCCATACCAGCGGAACAGCAGCAGTGGCTCCCAGGCCGCCGCTTGGCTGCGCGGCAGCTCCAGCAGGCGCTGCAGATCGTCGAGACCGCTGAGCTGCACCCCGCCTTGCTGCAGCCGCAACAGCAAATCAACCTGAGCCGCGCTGATGCCCGGCAGCCGCAGCCAGTCGCTGGCGCTGGCTCGGTTCACATCTAGCCGCCAGCCAAGGGCAGCCGCATGGCGTGCTTCGCTGCCATCGCTGAGGCGGCGTTGTGGGTCCTGGCGCAGCTTGAGCTCCAGCAGATCGCGCTCGACGGTCTCGTGGGTTTGCAGCTCGTCTTGCGGCGCTTTGGGGCGACGCGGCAGCTGGCCCGTGGCCTCCAGCAGGCCGCGGGCGAGTGGATCCAACCAGTGGCCCCGGGCCATGGCGGCGGTGCAGCAAGCAGATATCGCCCGACCTTAACGATCTTCCGGCCACTCCACCAAGCCGAGCCGGATCCCTTTCACGGCGGCGTGGAGCCGGCTGCGGGCGGGCAGCTTGTGGAAGATCTGGGCCACGTGGCTCTTCACCGTCTCCACGCTGATGAACAGGGCAGCTGCGATCTCTTGGTTGGTGGCATCGCCGGCCATCAGCTGCAGCACCTCCACCTCTCGGTCGCTGAGCTGGGCCAGCGGTGCATCGCCAAAGCCGCAATAGCCCTCGAAATATTGCTTGTAGAGCCCTTTCTCGGTGTAGGCGGCCCCAGCACTCACCGTTTTCAGAGCCAAGGCCACCGTGCCACGGCCAATCTGCGATTCGAGGCAGATGCCATCGCAGCCTGCCTCCACAGCTCGGCGAATCGTCATCAGTCGCCTCGGCTGGGTCACCACCATCACGGCGCTCAAATCTGGGTGGCGTTGTTTGGCGGCGGCCACGAGAGAACCGCCATTCCCTTGCTCCAGCCGATCGGTGCAGAGCAAGAGGTCCGCGTGGGTGCTCTGCAGCAGATCCAGGCCTTCTGCTTCGGTGGTGGCAGCACCCACCAGTTGATGTCCCGGCTGGATTGAGCTGATGAACAGGCTGAGGGCGATGCGGCTGCCCATGCAGACCACCACGCGATGGGGCTCCATCAGCTGATGACCGCTGCTCACATGGCCGCGCACCTCCTCGATCAAGGGGGTGAAGTCCAAGGCGTCCGTTCCGCCACTCCCCTTCACT
>JBEDHJ010000043.1:0-10467 GCA_041174205.1 Cyanobacteriota bacterium
AAGGGGCAGATCACCTTCCTGGCCTCCGATCTGGAGAGCCTCAGCGGCCGCTACAACACCGTGGTGTGCCTGGATGTGTTCATCCACTACCCCCAGCAACCTGCTGAGGAGATGGTGCGACACCTGGCCTCGATGGCGGAGCAACACCTGATCGTGAGCTTCGCTCCCTACACCCCGCTGCTGGCGCTGCTCAAGGGCATTGGCCAACTGTTCCCCGGCCCCAGCAAAACCACCCGCGCTTACACGCTCAAAGAAGCCGGCATCGTGAAGGCCGCCGAAGAGGCTGGCTTCGTGCTCAAGCGCCGCAGCCTCAACAAGGCCCCCTTCTATTTCTCACGCCTGCTGGCCTTCGAGAAGGCCTGAAGCGATGGAGCCCACCCAGTTGCTGCTTCCAGCGCTGCTGGGGAGCGGGGCGATCGGCACAGCACTGGCCCGGCGCCATCAAGCCCACAAGCTGGCCCATCTGCTTGAGGCCCGTAGCAGCGGTGTAGCCGAGCTGCTGGATCTGCAGCGCAGCGTGGCTGAGCAGATGGGCGCCGGTTCGTTTGTGGAGCGGGTCAAGCTCAGCGGCGAGATCGTCTGCGAGCAACCACTCGTGGCCCCGTGGAGCGGAGAGCCCTGTGTGGCATTCACGGACACCACCACCGCAATGCTGGAGGTGCGCGAAGAAACCACCAGCACCGACGGCGAGGGCAATCGCCGCACCGAGGTGCGCTGGCAGCGACGCGATCAGACCCTCAACCACTTGGAACGCCGCTGCAGCTTCAACCTCCGCCAGGGCAATCAGCAGCTGCCGATTCAGCCCGAAGCAGCAGAGCTGGAGCTGGAGAACGTGTTCAGCCAGGTGGACCCACCCACCACGGACAACACCTTCAACACCCGCCAGCTGGGGATCCGCCGTGAGGAAGCGATCCTGCGAGCTGGCGGCATGGCGTTTGTAGTGGCCGAATGCAGCGACGCCTCGGGCCAACTGCAATTGCAAGCCCCTCAAAACGGTGGCCTGTTTGTGGTGCGCCGCGGCAGCGAAGCCGAATTCAGCGGTGCGATCCGCCGCTGGCGGCGCATCTGGATGGTGAGCACATGGGTTCTGAGCGCTGCCGCCGTGGTCGTGCTGGCCACACGGCTCTGAGCGGGCATCAGCAATCGTTGTCTGGGCTCAGCCTGTGCGGCGCTGGCGCCTCCAACTCCAAGCACGGGGCCGCGGGGGGAGACAACGTCAGCCGATGGGCATGCAGCAGGTAACCCGCTGCCCCCGGGAGCACATCGGGCCGAGCCAACCCACCAGCGCCATAGAGCGGATCCCCCTGGAGCGGAGCCCCCAGCGCTGCCGCATGGATGCGGATCTGATGGGGCCGGCCAGTGGCAATCTCCACGTCCACCAGACAACTCTCCCTCTGGCGCGCCAGCAAGGTGAACGTGCTCCGGGAGGGCAAGGCGCCGGCATCACCAGCCGCAACCGCAGCCCAGATCTGACCCAACAGCGGATGGGCGCATGGCCCGATCGGGGTCGCGACCAGCCGCGGCTCACCGACGGCCCAGTCGGCTGGCAGGGGCTCGGTGCGCGCGCGATAGAGCTTGCGGCAGGCGCGGCCTGCACGGGCGCTGGTGCTCTCGCGCAACTGGGCGCTGAGCCAGGCACGGCTCTCGGCACGACGCGCGCAGACCAACAGGCCTGAGGTGAAGCGCCCGAGCCGATGCACGGGCCGGGCCTCCGGGGCCCACGCCTGCAGCTGCGCCAGCAGCGTGTGTTGCAGGAAGCCACCGGCGGGAAGCACCGGCAGGCCGCTGGGCTTGTTGAGCACCAGCAGATCGCCGTCGTCGAACACGATCGAGGCCTCGCTGAGCACCGGCACGGCAGCCTCCTGCCAGGGCGGCCGATGCCACACCAGCCGATCGCCGGCTGCGAGGGCCGCATCGGCCAGAAGCGGCTGGCCGTTCCGCCAGATCTCACCGGCGGCCAGCCGCTCCCTCCACACAGCCCAATCCGAATGGGTGTAGCGCTCGGCGTAGAAAGTCAGCACGCTGGGGGCCGGCGGATGAACGCGATCGCGGTAGGCGTGGCCACCGTTGAAGGCAGCCGGCAGCCAGGCCTGACCCGAGGAGGCGCTACTCAACCAGACCGTGTTCGAGGGCGTAGCGCACCAGCTCGGTGCGGCTGGCGGTGCCGGTTTTGGTGAACAACCGGCTCACGTATTTCTCCACGTTGCGGATGGAGGTTTCCAGACGCCGGGCGATCTCCTTGTTCATCATTCCTTCGGCCACCAGTTGCAGCACCGAGGCCTCTCGTGGCGTGAACTCGTGCTTCACCGCAGCGCCCTGCTTCTTGGCACCGCCTGTGGCCAGCAGGGAGCGGATCTCGGTGATCTGCTTGGCCATCTGACCGATATCGGCATCGGCGAAGCGAGCAGCTTCCTGCAGCAAGCGCTCCTGGCGGCGCACCACGTTGCGCACGCGGGCCACCAGCTCATCGGGATCGAAGGGCTTGGGGATGTAGTCGTCGCAGCCGGCCTGGAAGCCCTCGATGCGATCGGCCGTCATGCCCTTGGCGGTGAGGAAGATCACCGGGGTGCCGCCAAGGCGCTCGTCGTCGCGCAGTTTGCGCAGCAGCCCGTAGCCATCCAGGCGGGGCATCATCACGTCGCTGATCACCAGATCCGGCAGCAGCTCCTGGGCCTTGGACCAGCCGTCTTCCCCATCCACAGCCGTGGTCACCTGGAAGCCCTCGTCCTCCAGGTAGGCCTGCACCGCAGTGCGAAGACCGGGTTCATCGTCCACCAGCAGCAGCCGCGCCGGGGGCTGGGGAGCGGCTGCTTCGGCCTGCTCGGGGGCCTGGGAGTCGGGTACGAGGCTCATCGCCGCAATCTATCGAGGGTTGCCAGGCACCACCTGTTGCTGCTCGCGCAGCAGGCCGCTGTAGCCCAGCTGGCGGGCTGTGGCCTGCAGACGGGCGGGGTCCTTGCCGGCCTGCTCCGGGAAGCAGGCGGCCCACCAGATCTGGTGATCAAGCCGATTGGCCTCCGTGATGGCGCCGCCGGGATTGAGCTCCTTGATCAACAGATCACGGCCCTTACGGGTGAGCCGCATCGGCGCCGCCGGGCTGCAGCGCAGGGTGTCCACCGCCAACTTCACATCCGTGGGCGTTTCCACCCACACCACGATCGTGCGCGCCGAAGGATCGCGCGGATCGGGCTTGGCGTCGTGCACACCGATGGCAAAGCCTCCTTCCATCGAGGCCCACTCCCGCAACAACACCAGATCCGCTGGCCGCTGCTCGGAGGGAGCTCGGTGGGGATTCCTGGAATCAGCAGCCCCGAGGGACGTCTGCGCGCCAACTGGTCGAAGCGGCACCAGCAGCACACAGGCCAGGGCCGCACCCACCCAGGAACGCCGAACAACCGCAACCATGGGAGCCGCCAGCAGACGCTGCTTGCCAGCATGGGGGGCGATGGCCGATCCCGTCATCTATCTCGATCACCAGGCCACCACCCCCTGTGATCCGGCGGTGGTGGAGGCGATGGCGCCCTGGTGGACGGCCGAGTTCGCGAACCCATCGAGCCGGGGCCATCGCCCGGGACTGCTGGCGGCGGCAGCGGTCGAGCAGGCACGCGGACAGATCGCCAGAGGTCTGGGGGTGGAAGCCAGCACGGTGGTGTTCACCAGCGGCGCCACCGAGGCCAACAACCTGGCCCTCAAGGGCGTGGCAGAAGCGGAACTGCAGGCGGGTGGCAGACGCCGCCACTTGATCACCCTGGCCAGCGAGCACCGCGCCGTGCTCGATCCCTTGCGCTACCTGGCTCGCCATGGCTTCGAGCTCAGCGTGCTGCCGGTGCAACCCGACGGACTGGTGGAGCTGCAGGTCCTTGAGGCGGCGCTGCGGCCCGACACCCTGCTGGTCAGCGTGATGGCCGCCAACAACGAGATCGGCATCCTGCAACCGATCGAGGCCATCGCTGGGCTGTGCCGGGAGCGGGGCATCCGGTTGCACTGCGACGCCGCCCAGGCGATCGGCCACATCCCGCTGGATCCCAGGGCGCTGGGCATCGATTTGCTCAGCTTCAGCGGCCACAAGCTCTATGGCCCCAAGGGCATCGGCGTCCTCGTGGTGGCACCCGGCACGGCCCTGACACCACAACTGCATGGAGGTGGCCAGGAGCAAGGGCTGCGGCCGGGGACCCTGCCGGTGCCGCTGATCGTGGGGCTGGCCAAGGCGCTGCAATTGGCCCTGGCCGACCGGGAAGAGCGCGCCCAGCGCCTGGCTCCGCTGCGGGATCAGCTCTGGCAGCAGCTGCAAGCGCTCGGGGGCGTGCACCGCAATGGGGCGGCCTCGCCGCGCCTGGCCCACAACCTCAACGTGTGGATCGAAGGCGTGGAGGGCAGCGCCCTGCAACGGCTGCTGCGGCAGGGATTGGCGGTGAGCAGCGGCTCCGCCTGCAGCAGCGGCGAGCCCTCCCATGTGCTGCAGGCCCTAGGGCTGAACCGCCCGCAGGCGGCGGCGGCGCTCCGCTTTGGGCTGGGCCGCACCACCAGCGCCGCCGAGGTTGAGGCAGCCGCCCAGCTGGTGTGCGCCGCGGTGACGGCGCTGCGGGCACGCTGAGTGCAACAAAAACTGGGCGAGCGCTGCTGCGATCGCTACCTTCCGAGCAATTGCTCCGTTGCGATGACCCTGCCGACTCCCGGCACCAACAAATTGCAGGTGCTGCGAGCCGTGGAGGACGGCTGGCAAGCGTTCTGCCGCGCACCCTGGCCCTTCCTGTTGTTCCAGGTGCTGGTGGCGGTGATCATGCTGCCCTTCGCCGCTCTGATGGTGGGCGGGCTCGTGCGGCTCAACAGCCCTGAACCCGTGTTCCTCCACCCCGTGGCTGCCGGCATCGGGCTGGTGATCGGTGTGGTGGGCTACGTGATCGTGGGCTTGTGGGGCGCCGTCGGCATTACCCGTGCCGCCTGGATGAGCCTGGACGGCCAGAAGCCCTCCTTCCGCAGCTTCACCCGTTGGGATCGGGCCGCCAGCGGCCGCCTGCTGGGCTCAGCCATCCTTCTGGCGATTGTGTTGGGCGTGGTCGGTGTGATCGCGATGCTGATCGGCACCGGCCTCAACAAGCTCAACGCCGTCCTCACCGTGATTCCGGTGATCGTCTTCGGCATCTTCTACATCTGGTTCCTGATCAGCCAGAAATTCCTGCTGCAGCTCTCGCTGTTTGGTGTAAGGCGGCCTCTCGACACCATCCAGGCCGGCGTGAGCGGTGTGAACCCCAGCTGGTGGGTGGTGCTCTGGCTGGCGATCGTGGAGAGCGTGATTCACGCCGTTGCCGCCCTGTTCAGCTACGGCGGCCTGTTTGTGATCTTCCCGGTGGTGATCTGCATCAGCACCGCTGCCTACCGCCAACTGTTCGGCAGCCAGGACCACACCGGCATCCTCAGCAACGGCTGATCAGCCTCAGCGGCGCCTGGCCAGGCGCCATTTCGCGGAACGGCTGCGGGGGTTGGAGCTTTGCTCCTCCTCCGCAGCCGTTTCCGGTTTACGGGTGACCCGCTGCAGCCGCTCATCACTCACGAAGGCAGTTTTGACACGGCGGTCTTCCAAGGAGTGGAAGCTGATCACGCCGAACAGTCCGCCTGGCAGCAACCAATCGGGAGCACTGGCCAACAGCCGGTCCAACACCCCCAGCTCATCGTTCACGGCGATGCGCAGGGCCTGGAAGGTGCGGGTGGCGGGATGGATGCGGCCGCGCCGCGCTTTGGGGGGATAACAGCCGGCCACGGCGTAAGCCAACGCAGCGGTGCCGCTGTAGGCCCCCTGCTCCGCCAGATCGTGCTTGATGCGGCGGGCGATGCGGCGCGACAACCGCTCCTCGCCATAGGCATAGATCAGGTCGGCGAGTTCGGCCTCGTCCAGCCGCTCGATCAGCGCGGCCACACTTTCGCCGGCGCCGGGATTCATGCGCATGTCGAGGGGGCCGTCGAGGCGAAAGCTGAAGCCCCGCTCGGCCACATCCAATTGAGGGCTGCTCACCCCGAGATCCGCCAGCACCGCCAAGGCCGGCTCCGCTGGCACGTAATCGGCAAAGTTGGTGGCCACGATCTGCACCCTCTCCCCAAAGGGGGCCAGACGCTCCGCGGCGGCGGCGCGGGCCGTGGGGTCCTGGTCCAGGCCCACCAGCCGCAGACGGGGATGAGCTTGCAAGAGCAGGGCGCTGTGCCCACCACCGCCCAGGGTGCAGTCGATCAAGACCCCCTCACCGCGCTGCGCCAGGAGGCCTTCCAGCTCAGCGAATCCAGCCAACACCGGCCCGGCCAGCACTGGCACATGGTCAAACGTGGCCGAATCCTGCAAATCGCTCAAGCGCAGCGCCAGAAGCAGCGGCCCTTCCTTCCTAAGATCCCGCCAGCGAGCCCATCCCCCTCGGCCCCATGACGCAGCTGGAAACGCGCACGGAGCCGATGGTGGTGAACTTCGGGCCCCACCACCCCTCGATGCACGGGGTGCTGCGGCTCGTGGTGACGCTCGATGGTGAGGACGTGGTGGATTGCGAGCCGGTGATCGGCTACCTCCACCGCGGCATGGAAAAGATCGCCGAGAACCGCACGAACGTGATGTTCGTGCCCTACGTGAGCCGCATGGACTATGCGGCCGGCATGTTCTACGAGGCGATCGTGGTGAACGCACCCGAGCGCCTGGCTGATGTACCGGTACCGAAGCGCGCCAGCTACATCCGCGTGTTGATGCTGGAGCTCAACCGCATCGCCAACCACCTGCTCTGGCTTGGCCCCTTCCTCGCAGACGTGGGCGCCCAGACACCGTTCTTCTACATCTTCCGCGAGCGGGAGATGATCTACGACCTCTGGGAAGCGGCCACGGGTCAGCGCCTGATCAACAACAACTACTTCCGCATCGGCGGTGTGGCAGCCGATCTGCCCTACGGCTGGCTGGAGAAGTGCCTCGACTTCTGCGATTGGTTCGGCCCGAAGATCGACGAATACGAAAAGCTGATCACCAACAACCCGATCTTCCGCAAGCGGATTGAAGGGCTGGGTGTGATCACTCGTGAGCAGGCCATCAACTGGAGCCTCTCCGGCCCGATGCTGCGCGCCTCAGGGGTGCCCTGGGATCTGCGCAAAGTGGACCACTACGAGTGCTACGACGACTTCGACTGGGATGTGGCTTGGGAGAACGAAGGCGATTGCTACGCCCGTTACAGGGTGCGTGTTCAGGAGATGCGCGAATCGCTGAAGATCCTGCGCCAGGCCTGCCAAATGATCCCGGGCGGACCCACCGAGCACCTGGAAGCCCGCCGCATGGCTGAAGGCAAAACCAGCGAATTCGCCGGCTTCGACTACCAGATCGTGGCCAAGAAAGTGGCCCCCACCTTCAAAATCCCCGGCGGCGAGCTCTACACCCGCCTCGAGTCGGGCAAGGGTGAGATCGGTGTGTTCATCCAGGGCAACGATGACGTGACCCCCTGGCGCTTCAAGATTCGCGCCGCTGATTTCAACAATCTTCAGATCCTGCCCCACATCCTCAAGGGGGCGAAGGTGGCCGACATCATGGCGATCCTCGGCTCGATCGACGTGATCATGGGGTCAGTGGATCGCTGAGGAATTTTCTGCGGCGGTTGCAGCAGGCGGGCTATTTATTACCCGCCAGCCTCACTGGATACCTCTGGCTGAAAGGACTCCAACCAGGCTGGCCAGGATTCTCTTGCCCCCTGCGAGCGCTCACCGGCGTCCCCTGCCCCACGTGCTTCCTCACCCGCGCAACAAGCGCTGCGCTCCACGGCGACTTCGTTGGATCGATCCAACTCCATGGGTTTGGGCCATTGGCTGCAGCAGCCTTGATCTGGTGGTCAGCCGTCAGCATTCAGCAGCGAAAGCTCGTCCCCACAACAATGCCCGCATGGCCCTTTGGATTGGCAAGTTTAGGGATTCTGATTTACTGGCTGATACGCGTATGGCTCAGCTTTGCGCACAACATTGTGGGACCTCCAGGTTTTCCTGCACCTAGCTGATTAACCCCTTGTGATAGGCCGCGTTCTGAAGATAAAAAGCGCTGACCGGAACTGCCAAAAGAGCGCCGAGACCGCAGGTACAGACACTGACCAAGATCACAAGCAACCAGGCAAGGATTTCGATTCCCACATAGGCAGGGCCATGCGGCGATCGATACACAGCCTGGAAGGAAGCAGCAAAAGCATCTGCCACAGGTAGATCCGTCACAAAAACACGGTTCACATAAACAGGCATCACTAAAGCCACAACAATCCCTGGGACGATGCAGAGAACAAATCCAATGGCACAGACAATGCTGAAAAACAATCCCGCCAAGAGATAACGCCACGGACGACGCAGCAACGCAGCGAAAGCATCCTTGATGTCAATCACGGTCCCACCCTCATAAAAGAGAGCAGGAACAGCAACGAACAGCACACCCACCAGACTCGACAAAATCACAAAGGGCAGTTGGCCCAACTGCCCCAACGCCATGGCCAATGCCGCAGCTGCACCGTCGCTGTTACCACCGCTCAAACCCACCCCAAGCAGGCTGAAGAGGAGGTAGACCAATGCCCCCAGTCCCGAGATCAGCGCAGTGGCGACCCAAATCAGCAGGATGGTTGGCACGTGAGCCCAAAAGGCCTGCCATGCCCCTGTAATTGAAGGTGGCTCCGTGGCGAGCGGTGAGGCCATGGGAATCACACAGACTGATCGACATGGTGGGCAGAACCGCCGTGTCGTGACAGGTGCCTGACATGAATCCCAACAGCTGGCTGTTGCTCTGCCGCACCGTGCGCTTCGGCGATACCGACGCAGCCGGAGTGATGCACTTCCCGCAGCTGTTGGACTGGTGTCACGAGGCTTACGAGGAGAGCCTGGAGCGCTTTGGCATCGCAGCGGCTGAGGTGTTCCCTCGACCTGGCTCCAGCCCAGCTATTGCCCTGCCGATCGTGCATTGCAGTGCCGATTTCTTCAAACCGCTGGTGTGCGGCGATCCCCTTGCCGTTGCGCTGGAGCCAAGGCGCCTCGATCCCAGCTGCTTCGAGATCACCTATCGGTTCAGCAGCGATGGCACTGCCGTGGCCCAGGGGCTTACGCGCCACCTGGCCATCAGCACCAGCCAGCGCGAGCGTCGTGAACTGCCGGCGGCGATCAACCGCTGGCTGGAGGCCTCGACGCTGAAGAGTGGTGTTCAGCCGCTTTAGACGACGCCTGGATGCACCAGAGCACGGCCGCCAGCTGCAAGGGCAGCAGCGCAGCTAGCAACGCAAAAGGATGGAAGCCTTCATGGGGGCTCAAGCCCCAACAGCTGGCGCTGAGCAGCCCGGCCAGCGCCAACACCAGCGCCGAAACGCGCTGTGAGCCGCGGATCAAAACCACTCCTTGCGGCCGTCGAGATAGGTGGCCTTGAACTGCTGCGGGGTTTGCGTGAGGTAGTTGATCCCTTCAATCAGGCCGATCACACCCATCACAAAGCCGGCCAGGCCGCAGCTCAACAGGGTGAGCAACAACATGATCAGGCCGGCCTTGGTGTAGCCGAGCACGAACTTGTGAATGCCGAAGGAGCCCAGAAAGATGCCCAGCATCCCGGCGGCCAGCTTCTTGTTGCTCACTTCTGTGAGATCAAGGTCACCCCAATCGCTGTTGCTCATCCACCGACAGGCTCCTACTCACCGCTTGTAGCGATCGAAGCGCTGCTTGTCAGGGCTCTGGCGCAGGCTGTGACAGCAACCAACGACTCCAGCGCTGTTGCTCCCACTTCCCCAGCGGGTTGCGCACCAGCTCCGGACAGAGCAGCCAGCGCCGCGGCCGCTGGCTCGGGGGCAGGTTGAGCGCCAGGAGCTGGAAAGATCCCAACAACGTGGCTTCCGCCGAAGCAAGCCCAGGCAACGGCTTCAACAAGGCCACCAATCGCTCACCCCAGAGCGGATCGGGCTCCGGAAGCAACAGCAGCTCCACCACAGGCAAGCTTGCGGCCTGTGCCAACTCCAACAGTCGCTGCTCCACCTGCTCGGGGAACACGGTTTCGCCACCGCTCTGGATGGCCCCGTCCAGCCGTCCCAGCAGCTGCCAGCCAGCCTCGCCAAGCTCAGCCCGATCACCGCTACTCCACCAACCCTGATCAAGGGGCAAGGGTTTAAGGCGTCCCTCCTGCAGCACTCCCAGGGCCAGGCTGGCGGTCTTGATCTGCAGCGCGCCGCTGCTGGGATCCAAGCGCAACTGGGTATGCGGCAGGGCCAGCCCGCATCCCCCGGCCCCCTCCAGAAACCGCCGCGGCGGCAAGGCCGTCACCATGGCGCCGGTTTCGGTGCTTCCGTAACAAGGAGCCAGACGGACCCCTAAGTCGCGGCATCGCTGGGCCAGGGATTGGGGCAGGGCTGCACCGCCTACCCAGATCAGGGCGAACTGCTCCAGCCACCGGATCCCCGCGGGAGCCTCCACCAAGCGCTGCAGCTGGGTGGGCACCAGCGAGAGCAGGGC
>JBEDHJ010000044.1:0-3900 GCA_041174205.1 Cyanobacteriota bacterium
ATCCCCCACACCTGCTCGCCCAGCTGCGGGAAGCTCTGAAGCGGAAGCTCCAGGATGGGGCTCTTGCCCAGTTGCACCTGAATTGCCGCCATGGCCCAGTCCGCCTGGTACACCGTCATCCCTTGGAATCGCAGCGGATGATTCACGCTGATTTCGCGGGTGGTGGCTGCTGGGGCATCTGGGCTGGAGGGGTCGCCTGGTTGGAGGAGCAGCTGGGAGCGGAATTGCTCCGGCCGGCCGGCCGGGTCGCGCTCGATTCCAAAGGCCTCAAGTCCAACCGTGAGCTGGGTTTGGCCGCGGCGGTTGAGCAGCTCCAGTTCGTTGCCGGGGGCGAGGAAGCGCTCCAGCCGCTGACCGGCCAGAGCACCCCAGGCGGCCCCCACCATCAGCACCACCAGGCCCGCGTGTACGAGCAGGGGCCCCACCCGGCCGCTGGCCCCGCGGCGGGCCGCCAGGCGATGGGCCTGGGGCTGCACCTGCCAGCCCCGTTGGCTGAGCAGCTGTTGCAGCCGGTTCAGCTCTTGATCGGCATCGCTGCAGTTGAGCGTTTCCGCCAGGTTGAGCTTGCTGAGCTGGCGCGGGCTGCTGTAGTCGATCCAGCGCAACGCCGCTTGCAGGGCCGGCCACTGCCGCCGCCAGCTGCAAAGGATCAACGAGAGCCCCAGCCAGGCCAGGAGTGCCAGAAACCAGCTGCTCGAATACACGTGATCGAGTTGCAGCGTCAGCAGCGCGTCGCCATTGAACAGCCCGAGCCAGGGCTGGGCGTCATAGACGCGGTGATACAGCTCAGCGCTCTCTTTCTGGGGCACGAGCGTGCCGAGGCCGCTGGCCACGGCAATCACGATCAACAGGCCAATGGCCAGGCGCAGGTCGGAGATCCAGGCGATCAGGCGTTTCATCAACAGGTGCGTGGATGGCTCAGCCCCAGCGGGCCAGAAGGGTGAGTGTGCCTGTGGCCAGGAGCACCACGCCGCTGATGGGGGGCACCCATTGGCCCAGGGCGCGCAGGGCGAGCAGGCGGGGCACCCAGGCAGCGGCGATCCCCGCCAGCAGAAGAGGCATCACCTGGCCGGCGGCAAAGGCGGTGAGCAGCACCACCCCCGCCAGGGGATCACCGGCCTGGGCGATCCAGGCCAGCAGTACCGCCAACACCGGCGTGGTGCAGGGGGAGGCCGCCAGGCCAAAGGCGAGCCCCGCCGCCAGCGGTGCCAGCGCCTTGGGAACCCGCTGGCGCCATTGTTCGGGGTCGGGGCCGCTGGGCAGCCGCAGGGGCAGGAGCCCGAGCAGGTTCAGCCCCATCAGCAGGGCAAGCACAGCCACCAGCGTGGGGATCAGCCCTGGCACCTGCCCGTAGATCCGCCCGAGGGCACCGCTGGCCAGGCCAAGCAGCACCAGGGAGGCCACGATCCCGCCGCAGAAGCTGAGGCTGCGTTGCCAGGGCCGTTCCTGCTGATCATCGAAACCCGCCAGATAGGCCACGGTCACCGGCAGCAGCGAGAGCGAGCATGGGCCGAGGCTGGTGATCAACCCGCCGGCAAACACCAACAGCAGCGTGAAAGCTCCCGGATGGGCCAGGGAGTTGCTGAGCAGCTGTTCACCACTGCGGGCCCAATCCGCCAGGGCCGGAGCCAGCATCGCGGTGATCTCTGTTGCGGTGGCGTCAGCCTATCGAGAGGCTCTCGCCAGCTGAGCGCAGCCGCTCCTCGCGCCGGCGTGGCCGGCCGGGTTCAAGCCCAGCGCCCTCGAGGGCACAGCGCAATAGCAAACCAGCGGTGAGCAGGCTCGAGAGCAGGGAGTTACCGCCGTAGCTGATCATCGGCAGGGGAAGGCCCGTGGTGGGCATGGCGCCGCTGGCCACGGCGATATTCAGGATCGATTGACCCACCAGCAAGGTGGTGCAGCCAATCGCCACCAGCCGTTGTTGATTGCTGCGGCAGCTCAAGGCCACCCGCAGGCCCACAAAGCCGAACAGCAGCAGAAACAGCAACAGGAGCACTGAACCCACGTAGCCGAATTCCTCAGCGAACACGGCAAAGATGAAATCCGTGCTCTGGATCGGCAGGTATTGCAGCTTCTGGGTGGAGAGGCCAAAGCCTTCACCCCAGAGCCCCCCAGAGCCGATGGCGAGCAGGCTTTGCACCAGCTGGTAGCCATCGCCCTGGGCATCCTTCCAGGGATTGAGGAAGGAGGTCACCCGGATGCGTTGGTACTCGTTGATCGAGATGCTGCCGATGGCCACCGTGAGGCCCAGCCCTGCGCTGCCCAACATTGCCCAGAGGGGCAGGCCGGAGGCCAATGCCATCAACCAGAGGAGAATCCCGCAGAGCGCCGCGGTGCTGAGGTTGGGCTGCTTGAGGATCAGCCCGAGCGTGACAGCGAACACGCCCATCCAGATCAACTTCTGATCGGGAGCGATTCGGCTCCAGTGGGAAAACAGCGCTGCCCCTTGCAGCACCAAAAACGGTTTGATCAGCTCCGTGGGCTGCAGCTGAATCGGGCCGATCACCAGCCAACGGCTGGCGCCGTTCACGGTGCTGCCGATCACCAGGGTGAGGGCCACCATCACCATGCCCACCAGCAGGGCGGGCCCAGCCATCCGCAGCCAGCGCCGCAGGTTGATCTTCAGGCCGAGGTAGAGCAGCCCCCAGCTGGCCACCAGCCAGATGGCCTGACGTTTGAGGTAGTAGGTGGGATCTCCCATCTCCCGGGCCGCCACCCACCAGCTGGCGGAGCCCAGCACCACTAGGCCCAGGGCACACCACAGCGCCACCATGCCCAGCAGCAGCCGCGCCTCGGCGGGCCATTGCTTGAAGGGCACCGGCAACAGGCTGGGTGGGTTGGCAGGACGGGCCAAAGCTGAGCCGTTAAGAGGATCCGACTATCCCGTATTTCCCAGCGGCTTGCCAATAAAAAAGCCCGGCAATGCCGGGCTTTTGAAGAATGAATTGAGCGCTGAAGATCAGTTGCCGACGTTGACCTGACGGCGACCGGCCACCAGTTCAACCTTCAGGATCTTGCCGCCCTGCTTCATGATCCGCTGCTGCTCAGCGAACCAGCTTTCGTAGGGCACCCACTTGGTGAAGAAGGTGTTCTGCAGCTCACGCTGGGAACGGGACTTCTCCGGGCAGGGAATGCAAGCTGTGACTTTGAACAGGCGCATGGGGGATCCTCGAAGTGTGCCGAAGGCGTGGATCAGTTACCCAGGCCGGAGCTGATGTAGTCGAAGTACACGCCCATTTCACGGCCGGCATCGGGGCCCACCAGGGAGGCGGTCACTTCCTTCATGGCCTGGATCGACTGCACGGTGGCGCCGATGGGCACGCCGAGGGAGTTGTAGGTCTCCTTGAGGCCGTTCAGCACACGCTCGTCGAGGATCGAGGTGTCGCCAGCCAGCATGGCGTAGGTGGCGTAACGCAGGTAGTAGTCGAGGTCGCGGATGCAGGCTGCATAGCGACGGCAGGTGTACATGTTGCCGCCGGGACGGGTGATGTCCGAGTACAGCAGCGACTTGGCCACGGCTTCCTTAATGATCGCGGAAGCGTTGGCGCTGATGGTGGCAGCGGCACGAACGCGCAGCTCACCGCTGGCGAAGTACTGCTCCAGGCGCCCCATGGAGGAGGTGTCCAGGTAGAGGCCCTGGACGTCGGCCTGGTTGATGACGTTGGTGATGGCGTCTTGCATGGAACCTGATGGAAGAGGCGGTGGTTAGAGAAGAAAGATCCTCAGGAGAGGGCGCCGACGACGTAGTCGAAGTAGAAGCCAGCCTCTTCGGCATCAGCGCCGGTGAGCAGGCTCATGGCGGCGTTCTTCATCTCGCGCACGGCTTCAGCCATGGCTTCGAGGGGGGTGCCCAGGGAGCGATACATCTCCTTGGCGCCAATGATGCCGATCTCTTCGATC
>JBEDHJ010000045.1:0-4167 GCA_041174205.1 Cyanobacteriota bacterium
CACCGAATGCCGGTCCAACCCCGCCAAGCGGTCTCCTGGTGTGTCCCGTTACACCACCCAGAAGAACCGCCGCAACACCACTGAACGGATCGAACTGAAGAAGTTCTGCCCGCACTGCAACTCGTCGACGGTCCACAAAGAGATCAAGTGATCTCGGCTGTGAAGCCAACGCCTGCTGTGTAGTCAGCGCCTTCTGCACGTCTTCCCTTTCGTTCCGTCATGGCCAGTTCCTTCTTCAAGAAGCGTCTTTCGCCGATCAAGCCCGGTGATCCGATCGACTACAAGGATGTCGATCTGCTCAAGAAATTCATCACCGAGCGCGGCAAGATCCTTCCCCGCCGTCTCACCGGCCTCACCGCCAAGCAACAGCGTGACCTCACCAATGCTGTGAAGCGCGCCCGCATCGTGGCCCTGCTGCCCTTCGTGAATCCCGAGGGCTGATTCCCTGGCAACCGCGGCGTTCCATCCCGGCGATTTAGTCGGCGTTCAGGAGTCCCGCGGAGCCCAGTTGGCTGTTGTCGAAGCCGTGCAAGGCAGCAAAGTCCGCCTGCGCATTGGCTTCGATGCCAAACAATCCGTGTTGCCCCAGCGTCAGCTGGAGCTGATTTGCCCCCTGCCCTCCGGTGTTGATGCACCGCAGCGGTTGGGGGCTTTGCCTTGGGCGCTGACGCCCGAACGACTCACCGACACCGGTCTCACGAAGCGCAGCTGGGGCGCAGCCTGGCTTCTATTGCTCGAATCAGGCGAGACGCCTGAGATCACAGATTTCACTGATCTGGTCTGCGGTGGCACCACGCCTGCCCAGTTGGCGGCCTGCTGGCTGGAGCTGGTGGGCGCACAGCCATGGTTCCGCTTCAAACAGGGGCAGATTGAAGCGCGCAGCGCCGCCGACCTGAAGCCGATGCGGCGCGAACGGCGCCTTAAACAGTTGCAAGAGCAACGCCAACAGCAATGGCAGCAGCTCTTGCGCGCCCGGCAACCCGTTGATCCGGCGCTGTTGCCAGTGGACCAGCAACAGCGACTTGAGGCCCTCAAGCAACTGGCAGCGGGGACCCTGGAGTTGGATCAACTGGAGCCTGAACTGCGCCAAAGCCTCACTGCCCTGCATCTCGGCCACGATCGCGGTGAGCTCAGGCACCTCTTGGTGGATCTTGGGCTGTGGGATCGCCACCACCTGGTGTCGATGGGAGGCACCACCTGGAGCCTGGGCTTCAGCCCAGAGCTCGAGGCGGAAGCGGAGCGCTTACTCACCCTCCAAGACGATGAGCTGCCCGGTGATGCCGAGCGCCTCGATCTGACGGCTCAGCGCTGCGTGACGATCGACGACGACGACACCCGCGACATCGACGACGGGCTCGCCTTGGAGCGGAGGCCTGATGGCAGCCTTCGCCTCTGGATCCATGTGGCTGATCCTGGTCGCTTGGTGGCCGTGGATTCACCCCTGGATCAAGAGGCCAGGCGGCGTGGCAGCAGCCTCTACTTGGCCAGCGGCAACCTGCCGATGTTTCCGCTGTCGCTCACCACGGGCCCCTTCAGCCTGAGGGCCGGGATCCGCAGCGCCGCCTGGAGCACCTGGGTGGATCTCGATGACGAGGGTGACATTGCCGCCTACGGCATCCAACGCAGCTGGGTGAAACCCACCTACCGGCTCAGCTACAGCGATGCCGACGACCTGATCGATCTGGCACCGCCAGAAGAGCGCGATCTCGCCGAGCTGGATCAGCTGCTTGATCGGCGCCGGCAGTGGCGGGTGCGCCAGGGAGCGCTGCTGATGGATCTTCCGGAGGGGCGTATCCGCAGCAAAGCGGGTGAGCCGGTGCTGGAGATCAGTGAGCCGAGCCCCTCGCGCGCCATGGTGGCCGAGGCGATGATCCTCGCTGGTGCCATTGCCGCCCGCTTTGGCGTGGACCATGCCCTGGCCTTGCCCTTCCGCAGCCAGTTGCCGGCCGAGCTGCCGCCGAAGCCTGAGCTGGAGGCGTTGCCTGATGGGGCCGTTCGGTTTGCGGCGATCAAGCGCTGCCTCAGCCGTGGCTTGATGGGCACGCAGGCCTCACCCCATTTCAGCCTCGGCCTACCCGCTTATGCCCAGGCCACCTCTCCGATCCGCCGCTATGGCGACCTGGTGGTGCAGCGCCAGATTCAGGCTCAGTTGAACGGCGAAACCCCTCTGAGCGAAGAGGCCCTGCAGGATTTACTCAACAGCTTCGATGGCGCCGTGCGCGAAGGCATCGGCATTTCCCGCGAGGATCAGCGCCACTGGCAGCAGGTGTGGTTTGAAACCCACAAGAGCGTCCAGTGGCGCGCTGATTTCCTGCGCTGGCTGCGCCCGCAGGACCGGCTTGGCCTGGTGCGCATTGACGATCTCGCCATGGATCTAGCCGCCGAATGCCCCCAGAACGCCCAGCCCGGTGAAGCGCTTCTTTTGCGGGTGCAACACGTGGATTCGTTGCGCGATCAGTTGAAGCTGTTGGCGTCAGCCAGCTAACCGCGACGCGCGGATCCAGGGCCCCCAGGGATTGAGGCAACCCATCAGCTCCACCTGAATGGGCCGATCCAGCCTTTCCAGCCAGAAATTGAGCGCCGGCTCCAGGGTGATCACGGGCCAGCTCTGCCCGTCTGCTGTCGCCAGAGAGAAACCCCCTGTCCCATCGGGGCTGAGCCGTCCAACCCAGAGGCGCTCATGGGGTTCTGGCGGTGCAGGTGGTTGGCTGAGCCCTGGAAGCTGGCCGCCTTGCTGCGACAAGGCCTGTTCCTGCCGCTCGCGCCACTGTGGGTGATGCCAGGGGGTGTCCCAGAGGGGCAGCACCGCAGAGGGAGCGCGTGGATCGCGGATGAGTGCCTGTTGCACCTCCTGCACCGGCAGCTCTCCAGGTTCCACGCCCAAACGCACGGCCAGGGCAGCTGCCGCTCCCGCCGCTTGGCCCACATTCAGGATCAGGGGTTGCAGCCGAGTGGCGCCATTGGCCATGTGGCTCGTGCTGAAGGCCTTATCAGCCGCGAGCAGGTTGCACACCTCGGCGCTGACCAGTGCTCCATAGGGAACACAGAAGGGGGTTCCGCTCCAGCGCCCGCCCCACCGGCAACTCTTGGGGGCCAGCGGCCAATCGGGGCCCGGGTAGTGATGGTCGTTGGCGTAATTGCCAACCGCGATCGATTGAATCTCACCGGATGTGTTGGTGGGCAGGGCCGCCGCCGACGCTCCGGCGTCCACGGGGAGCAGCTCCTGCTCGATCACGGTGTGCAAGCCGACCATCCGCCGCCCTTCTCGCCAATAGGGCATCGCCGCCAGCCATGGCGCTGGAGTGCCGGCCTCACGAGGGAAGGCATGGCCGAGTTGTAACCAACCAGCGCTGGCCTCTTGCAGCGCCCTGGCGAATTCCAGGCTGTGGGCTTGCATCTCGCCGGCCAGCTCGGCCTCTGCTGCTGCATCAGCCGTGAAGGCCCGCTCGAGCCGGCCGTGCCAATCGTTGCCGTGCAACGGCCAATTGAGCATCACCAATCCGCCGGGCAGACGGCCGTAGGTGATCGTGCGCTCGAGTCCAAAGGCCTCGCAGGCCTGCTCAAACGGTTGGGGGAGCCTCGGTTGCTCGGAAGGCTGACCGCCATTCGCGGACCCAGCCAGGCGATCCCCTTGCAGCTGCCCCATCACGACCCACGTGGGCGATTGAACAGGCTGATCGCGGAACAACGCTTCGGTGTTGAGGCGGAGCTGATGGGGTGCACTGGGTTCATTCCATTGCTCCTGGGCTTCCCAGCCGAAGCGGAAGGGAGCACCTGCCAGCGGCAGCAGATCACCCCGATCGCTGCCATCGATGGCCACCTTGCAGCGCACCCGTTGCGGGCCAGCCGGGTGGTCGATGCGAACGGCCACGATCCGCGCCCCCTCGCGCTCCACCTCCTGCAACTGGCATTGCGGCCACCAGTGCAGGTTGGGCTCGGCTTGCACCCAGCCCTGCAAGATCGCTTCAGCCGTGGCTGGCCGGTACCCGAAGCAGCTCACCCAGTTGTGATCCAGCCCTTCCGGCTCGGCCTGCTCCAGCGCCCGCAGGAAGGCACCCCAAAGCCCGGTCTGCCAGGGGGTGAGCTCATTGCCATCGGGGCAACACACGCCCGCAGCGCTCACCATGCCCCCGAGCCAGCAGCCCGTTGTGAGCAGCAGGGTGGATG
>JBEDHJ010000046.1:0-4056 GCA_041174205.1 Cyanobacteriota bacterium
TCTACAGCGACCATGCATTCCCGACGCCATCAGGCAAGGCGCGCTTTTGGGCGGAGCAGCCCTTTGGGCTTGCTGAACCGCCTTGTGAGCAGTTCCCGCTGGTGCTCACGGTGGGCCGCTACCTGGGGCACTGGCACACCATGACCCGTACGGCCCATGTGGCGCGGGTGAGCAAGCAGCACCCTGAGGCCCTGCTGGAGGTGCATCCCAGCGATGCCGCAGGTCACGGTCTGAGCGATGGTGCCTTCGCTGAGGTGAGCTCCCGCCGCGGCAGCATCAGCGCCAAGGTGGCCATCACCGATCGCATTCGCCCGGGCACGGTGTTTTTGCCGATGCACTGGGGGGCCAGCCAGGCCAATGCCTGTGAGGCCAATCGCCTGATGCATGAGCAGGCTTGCGACCACTCCAAGCAGCCGGAGCTGAAGGCCGCCGCGGTGCGGGTGCGGCCGTTGGCCTGATCGCCGGGCTCAGCCTTCCAGCAGGTCTGGCGAGATGCGCAGGGTCCGCTCGGGCCCGGACTCCTGTTCAATCAGGCCGGCGCTGCGCCATTTCGACAGTTGCTTGGTGACCGTCACCCGGGTGTGGCCGCTGAGGTCAGCCAGTTCGGCATGGGTGAGCCGCAGCGGCAGTTCATACCATTGACCATTACGCCGCCCCAGCCGTTCCACCAGCAGCTGCAGCAGGGCGCCGATGCGTTGTTCGGCGTCGCTGAGATTGCGGATCAACAGCAGGGACAAGGTCCACTCATGCAGGCTGTTGGTGCCTGCGGCCGGCACGAGGGAGCAGCCCTCGGTGAGCCGTGTGGCCTCCAGTGCCTCCAGATGCAGGCGCGTGGTCCGCAAGAGATCAAGCGGTAGTTGATCACCGGCCTGGAGAAAGCCCAGGGTCACCGGTTGGGCAACCAGGGCCTCCTGATCCGGTTTGGAGGCGGCGACCCGCACCAGACCTGAATGCACGGTGAGGCACTGGTTGTGCTCCAGCAGGTGGGCATCCAGCAGCAGGGTGTTGCCGGCGCGGATGGAGAGCGCAGGTCTCGCTTCAGTCGTCGTCATGGGCATAACGGCGATAGAGGAAGTCGAGGGCGTGATTGCGCAGCTGGCCGTAGCGGGGATCGTCCTGGATGCTTTCGAAGCTGCGGGGGCGCTCGAACGGCACGTCAACGATCTCGCCGATGGTGGCGGAGGGACCGTTGGTCATCATCACGATGCGATCGGAGAGGAAGAGCGCCTCATCGATGTCGTGCGTGATCATCAGCACGGTGGGCTTGTGCTCGCGCCAGATGGCGAGCAGCTCCTCCTGCAGTTCTTCCTTGGTGATCGCATCGAGGGCGCCGAAGGGCTCATCCAGCACCAACACTTCCGGCCGCACCGCGAGGGCACGGGCGATCGCCACCCGTTGGCGCATGCCACCGGAAATCTGTGCAGGACGCTTTTGGCGGGCCTCGAGCAAGCCCACCATCTCCAGGTGATGGTCCACGGTTTGGGCGCGGGTGGCGGCATCAAGCTCCGGGCGGGCCGCTTTCACGGCCAGATCCACGTTCTGCTCCACCGTTTTCCAGGGCAGCAGCGAATAGTTCTGGAACACCACCATCCGGTCCGGTCCGGGGCGATCGATCGGCACATTCCGTAGGGTGACGCTGCCGCTGCTGGGTTGCAGGAAGCCCGACACCATGTTGAGCAGGGTGCTTTTGCCGCAGCCCGAGTGGCCGATCACGCAGATGAATTCGCCTTGGGCCACTTCAAGGTTGATGTCCTTGAGGGCTTCAAAGGGGCCGCGGCGGGTGTCGAACACCTGTCCGACGTTGTTGAACTCAAGGAAGGGCGCGGTTGTTGAGGCGTCGCTGACACCGGCCGCTTGTGGGGTGCTGGTCATGGCAAGGGTCATCTCAGCGGGCAGCAAGGGAGTGGACGTTTCCGGTGGCCGGAAGGTTCACGGCTTCCACGGCGGCAGGGGTGCTGAATGGCAACTCCCGCAGATAGGACAGGGGATCGTCCTGATCGAAGCTGCGCCCATCCGACAGGCTGAAGGGTTGGCGTTCAGGCCGCAGAGCGGCGAAGCCCGCCAGCTCTAGGGCGCGGCTGCACAGGTCGTTGCGGTACACCTGGCTGAGCAGCTCCACCCGGTTGCTGGGGAAGAAACTCCAGCCCCAGCGGCTGAACTGGGTGAGGATCCAGGCCCCCTCCGCGGTGTTGGCCACGTGGGCGCGATCGCTGTGGTAGCGGTTCAGGGGGAGGCGATCGCTGTTGGGTTCGCCGGTGCCGAGGTTGAACTGGCGCTCCAGGGCCAGAACGGCGCCGGCCCCCAGCCACTGTGGGCGGCTGAGCAGCCCGACCAGAGCATCGTGTTGGCCGCCGTCTTCGCAGATCTGGGCGCCGCGCATCAAGCCGCTGCAGAGGGCCATCAGGGCATCGTCGTGATTGGCGGCCCAGCCTTCATGGCACGTGAGCACCTTCTCGGGATGTCCGCTCCAGATGTCGAGGTCGGTGGCCAGCACATAGGCCAGCCCGGCTTCCACGGCCTTGGCCACGCGGTAGCGACCGGCGATGAAGCCATCGATCTCTCCAGCCAGCAGAGCCGCCTGCATCGCCATCGGCGACAGGGTGCTGAACTCCACTTCCCGGTCGGGATTGATGCCACCGCTCGCCAGCCAATGGCGTAGTAACAGCTCTTGCATGTTGCCCTTCTGCGCGATCGCCAGGCGCAACGGCCACTCGCGGCCATGCAGCCGCTCGGCGAGGGTGCTCAGGCTGTTCACCCCCAGATCGAGGAAGCGCCGCGCCAGGCAGAGGGCATTGCCATTGCGCGTCACCGTCATCGGGGTGATTGCTGGCCAGGAGGGCTGCCCATCGAGGCCGAGGGCCAGTGCCAGCGGCGTTGTGGCCGAGGTGATCGCCACGTCGAGATCGCCCGCGCGCAGCTGTTCCTGCATTTGCTGCCAGCGGTTGAAGCTCACCGGCAGCACGGTGAGGTTGCGTTCCGCAAAGAAACCGCGATCCATGGCCACCGCCAGCGGGGCGATGTCGAGCCCGGGTAGGTATCCGATGCGGATCTTCTTCGGCGCGCTGCTTGCTGCAGCCATGCCATTGGATGTTGCGGCTGCCGCAGGCGTGCTGGCAGCTGCAGGGGGCGAGGAAACGACAGCGGCTTGGGCGTTGAGCTCGCTCTGACGCTTCTTGAGACGGCGCTGCTGTTGCAGGAAGCCGATCAGTTCACTGCGCAGGTGGTAGTAGTCGGGGTGCTCCATCACCTCAAGCCGCTGCCTGGGGCGGGGCAGGCTCACCTTGAGGATCTGGCCAATGCCGGCCTCCGGACCATTGGTCATGCAGACCACGCGATCGGAGAGCAGCAGGGCTTCATCCACGTCGTGGGTGACCATCACGGTGGTCACGCCTGCTTCCTGACAGATCTGCATCAGCTGCTGCTGCAGATTGCCCCGGGTCAGGGCGTCGAGCGCACCAAACGGTTCATCGAGCAGCAACAGCTTCGGTTCGATCGCCAGGGCGCGGCCGATGGCCACCCGTTGCTTCATGCCGCCTGAGAGTTCGGCGGGCAATTTGTCGGCGGCATGGGCGAGGCCCACCCGGGCGATGTTGCGTTCCACCCGTTCGCGTCGCTCTGCAGCACTGGCACCACGCATCACGTTGTCCACCGCCAGCGCGATGTTTTGGCGCACCGTCTGCCAGGGCAGCAGCGAGTAGTTCTGAAACACCACCATGCGATCCGGACCGGGATCGCTCACCTGGCGGCCGTTCATCAGGATGCCGCCGCTGCTGGCCTGGGTGAGGCCTGCCATCAGGTTGAGCAGGGTGCTCTTGCCGCAGCCGGAGTGGCCGATCAGAGAGATGAACTCGCCTTCGGCGATATCGAGGTCGATGTCCTTGAGGGCCACATAGCGGCCACCGCCACTCAGTGGAAAGATCTGGGTGACGTCGTCAACGGTGAGGAAAGCGGGGGCCATCGTCAGTTGCCTCCCTTGGCGACAACCTTGCCCGCGTAGGCCACCAGGCGATCAAGGGCCAGGCCCACAACGCCCACATAGACGATGGCCAGGATGAT
>JBEDHJ010000047.1:0-17538 GCA_041174205.1 Cyanobacteriota bacterium
TCGTCCGGCAGGTGATCGGACCGGTGATCGACGTTGAATTCCCGGCCGGCAAGCTGCCCAAGATCTATAACGCCCTCCGCGTGACGGGCAAAAACTCGGCCGGCCAAGACGTGGCCCTGACCGCCGAGGTTCAGCAACTGCTGGGTGACCACCGCGTGCGCGCCGTGGCCATGAGCACGACTGACGGCCTCGTGCGCGGCATGGAAGCTGTTGACACCGGCGCTTCCATCTCCGTGCCCGTGGGTGAAGCCACCCTCGGCCGCATCTTCAACGTGCTCGGCGAGCCCGTGGACGAGCAGGGCCCTGTGAAGGCCACCGCCACCGCTCCCATCCACCGCGAAGCTCCCAAGCTCACCGAGCTCGAGACCAAGCCCAAGGTGTTCGAGACCGGCATCAAGGTGATCGACCTGCTGGCTCCCTACCGCCAGGGCGGCAAGGTCGGCCTGTTCGGTGGTGCCGGTGTGGGCAAAACCGTGTTGATACAGGAGCTGATCAACAACATCGCCAAGGAGCACGGCGGTGTGTCCGTGTTCGCCGGCGTGGGCGAGCGCACCCGTGAAGGCAACGACCTCTACGAAGAATTCAAGGAATCGGGTGTGATCAACCCCGACGACCTGTCCAAGTCGAAGGTGGCCCTCTGCTACGGCCAGATGAACGAGCCCCCCGGCGCCCGCATGCGCGTGGGTCTCTCGGCTCTCACCATGGCTGAGCACTTCCGCGACGTGAACAAGCAGGACGTGCTGCTGTTCGTCGACAACATCTTCCGCTTCGTGCAGGCCGGCTCCGAAGTGTCCGCTCTGCTGGGCCGCATGCCTTCCGCTGTGGGCTACCAGCCCACCCTGGGTACCGACGTGGGTGCTCTGCAGGAGCGCATCACCTCCACCCTCGAAGGTTCGATCACCTCGATCCAGGCCGTCTACGTCCCTGCAGACGACCTGACCGACCCCGCACCGGCCACCACCTTCGCCCACCTGGACGCCACCACCGTGCTCAGCCGCGGCCTGGCTTCCAAGGGCATCTACCCCGCTGTGGATCCCCTGGATTCCACCAGCACCATGCTCCAGCCTGCCGTTGTGGGCGATGAGCACTACCGCACCGCCCGCGCCGTGCAGTCCACCCTGCAGCGCTACAAGGAGCTCCAGGACATCATCGCGATTCTGGGTCTGGACGAACTGTCCGAGGACGACCGTCGCACCGTGGACCGCGCCCGCAAGATCGAGAAGTTCCTGTCCCAGCCCTTCTTCGTAGCTGAGATCTTCACCGGCATGTCCGGCAAGTACGTGAAGCTCGAGGAGACCATCAAGGGCTTCAACATGATCCTGGCTGGTGAGCTCGATCACCTGCCCGAGGCTGCCTTCTACCTGGTGGGCAACATCGATGAAGTGAAGGCCAAGGCCGCCAAGATCCAGGCTGACGCCAAAGGCTGATCCGGAGTCTTAACTGATGTCACTCACCCTCCGCGTTCTGGCACCCGACCAGAGCGTCTTCGACGGCAGCGCCGACGAAGTGATCCTGCCCAGCACCACCGGTCAACTGGGCATCCTTCCCGGCCACGTGTCCCTGCTCACCGCCCTTGATTTCGGTGTGCTGCGGGTGCGTGAGGGCAATGGCTGGAAAGCCATTGCCCTCCAAGGCGGCTTCGCGGAAGTGGATTCCGATGAAGTCACCGTGCTGGTGAATGCCGCCGAACTCGGCAGCACCATCAACGCTGAAGCGGCCAACAAAGAGCTGGAAGCCGCCACCGCTGCCCTGGCTCAATTTGAGGGCAAGCCCCCCAGCGCCGAAAAGCTCAAGGCCCAGCAAGAACAAGCCCGCGCCCGCGCCCGGGTGCAGGCCAGCAAAGCCTGATTTTCAGCACTCCAGTGCCTGCAGCGCCCCCCAAGGGGCGCTTTTTTCGTCTCAGCCCTCGCAATCACACGGATGGGAGTCGGCCACGACCTGGGTGAGCAACTGCGAGCGTGGTTGTTGGCGGATCCCGCCAGCCTGCGCCAGTCGCGCGCTCTCACCAACCGGCTGATCGACGCCATGGGGGCCAACGACAGCCTCAAGGGCCCCATCCGCGATCTGGCCAACCAACCCCTAATGCTGCAGGCCCTGCACAGCCAAGGGGCCAGCCAGCGCTCGGCGGTGGCCAGCCTCACGGCCCAGCTACGCGGCACCTACGCCCCAGCAGTGCTGACGGAACTGCTCGATCTGATCAACACCGCCACCGGCCTGGAGGCCGATGAGCGCAACAGCCCAGCCCAGCAGCCGCCCGAACCCAGACCGGAGCCGGCCCGCCCTGCAGTGGTGACGCCGCAGGACTTCGGGCCCGGTGCAGCCCTCGCCGCCAGCGGAGCACTGGTGTTCGCCTGGTGCGGGGGCGAACTGGATCGGGTCGTGTTCGAGGGCTGGGGCTGGAGCGGTGGTGTGGTGTTGGTGCTGGTGCTGGGGGTGATCCAGGCCCTGGCCATCGGGCCCTTCAAGTGGCTGCCACGGCTGTGGTCACTGAATAGCCGGCAGAGCCATCAGCCCCGGGACGCCTGGCGCTGGCTCAGCCAGGCCTGGATCCACAGCAACGGCCTTGAGGCCAGCCTCAACCTGCTGCTGCTGCTGATCCTTCTGGGGTCCTCGCCGCTGCAGTTGCGGGATGTGATCTTGCGCTACTGCCTGACGGCCCTGGCCTGCCTGATGCTCTCCGCCCTCTGCGCAGCCCGCTGGGGGGTGCAACGCCGTTGGAGTGGAGCTGCCGGTGCGATCAGCGCCCTGATCGCCTTGGCAGCCGGACTGAGCCTGTTGCACTGGCGCGTGGTCAACTTCAACACGGGCGGGTTATCGATTCCCGCCTGGGTGCTGTTGCTGGTTTATGGAGCACTGCACCTGGGCTGGCAACTGCCCCGCCAGGCCGATGAGGAACAGAGCCAGCCCTGGCAGCGGCTGCTCTGCAGCGGCTGGGGCTGGGGTCTGCTGCTGGGCTTCACCTGGGCCGTGATCACCCGTTTGAGGGAACTGCTGTAGCCGCCAGCTGCATGTAACGCCCCCACAGCTCAGCCACCAGAGCGCCAGAGGCTGCTTCAGCGGGCGTGTTGTCGTCATTGCCCATCCAGATGGCCGTCAGCAGCTGACTGGAAGGTGAATAACCGATGAACAGCACATCCACACCGTTGTTGGTGGTGCCGGTCTTGCCACGGGCATCGGGCACCAGGGCAGCAGCTCGGCCGGTGCCGCGCTGCACCACACCAGCCAGCATCTGATCCATCTCGGCCGCCAGCTCAGGGCTGATCAGCTGCCTGGACTGCTCTCCGATCGGGATGGTCACCCCCTGGTCGGGGCAGCGCTCCAGGCTTTTGATCGATTGGCAGATGCCGAGGTCGTAGATGCGGCTCACTCCATGCATCGGCACCGATCGGCCGCCATTGGCCACCACCGCGTAGGCCCGCGCCAGCTCGTAGAGATAGGTTTCGCGGCCGCCGAGCATGGTGTTGGCATCAGGGTCTAGCGGGGTGGAGATCCCCAGACGCCGCGCCAGCTTCACCACCCGATCAAAGCCAGCCCGCTCCGCCAGCCGCAGAGCCACCACGTTCTCCGACCAGGCCAAACCATCGGCCACCGTGGTGCTGCCGGAGCCGTGACGACAGCCGGCCACATAGGCAAAGGGCGCACAGGAGATCGCATCCGTCGGACTCACCCCAGCGGCAAGGGCAGCCAGAAACGGGAAGAGCTTGAAGGTGGAGCCCGGTTGGCGCAGCGCCTGTACCCGATCGAAGCTGGAGCGGCTGTAATCGCCGCCGCCCACGTAGGCCAGGATGTCGCCGTTGGCCACATTCACCGTGATCAGCGCACCCTGGCTGAGGCCGGCGGAGGCGGCAGGGCCCTCCAGGAAGCGCTTCAGCTGCTCCTGGGCCAGCTGCTGCAGTTTTGGGTTGATCGTGCTCACCACCGCGTAATTGCCGGCGGCATCAGCGCTGCTCAGATCCAGGCCGAATCGGGTTCCCTCCAGTTCACCCACCACGTAGTCACTGAAGTAGGGGTAGCTGCTGAAACTGGACTCGCGGCAGGCGGAAGGGTCGATATTGAGCGGCCGGCGCTGGGCATCGATCAAGGCCTGATCATTCAGCCATCCCTGCTCATGCATCAGCTTCAGCACCAGATTGCGGCGCTCCAAGCCGGCGCCAGGGTCTTCGCTGTTGCAGGGGCTGTAGCCATTGGGGCTGGGCAGCAAACCCACCAGAAAGGCCGACTGGGCCACATCCAGATCACTGGCCGACTTGCGGAAATACAGCTGTGAAGCCTGCTCAAAGCCCTCAGCCCCCAACCCGAGATAGGCCCGATCGAGGTAGAGCTTGAGGATCTGGTTCTTGCTGAAGCCCACCTCCAGCTGGAGCGCCACCCACAACTCCCGCAGCTTGCGGGTGAGGCTCAGATCACGCCCCACCTCCGGATAGACCATCCGGGCCACCTGCTGGGTGAGCCCGCTGCCGCCGCCGGTGCCGAGCAATGCAGAGCGCAGCGTGCCGAACAGATCGATCCCGCTGTTCCAGCCGAAACGCGCCTCCTCCGATGCCATCAAGGCCTGGCGCAAATGCAGGGGATACGACTGCAACGACGGCAGGGCCGTGGACGAGCCCTCCTTGGCATCCACCTGGCGGCCATCGGCCGAAAAGATCTTCACCGGCCCTGAGATGGATCGGATTTTGGAGCCGCCACCGATGCTCGCGGCCAGCACCATGCCGCTCACCAGCAGCGCTGAGCCGCCTAAGGCCGCCAGCCCGAGCAGATGCACGGCCTGCTCCAGGGGGCTGCGGGGGTGGCGGTAACGGAGTTCCGGCGCTTCACCCTTGAGCGGCGATCCGAGCCGCACCGCATCGCCATCGCGCAGCTGAATCGAGCGAATGCGGCGGTCCCGATGAAACAGACCGTTGGCGGAGTTGAAATCCTCGAGGGCGAATTCGCGATCGCTGGGGCGCTGTTTCTCGAGGATGGCGTGCACCCGACTCAGACCCGGCGCATCCAACGGCAGCTCACAGGCGGGATCACGGCCAATGCGATAGCGCGCGTTCGCCAGGGGCAGGTCGTTCAGTTTTTGATCGCCGCTCCAGAGCTCCAGGCGCGGCTGATGCGCACGCAGGGGCACGAGGGCCGCGCGGATGGCGGCGGGGCGCTCCCGGATCGGGCCTTGCAGCAGGGCCTGGGCCAGGCTTGCCCACGCCTGCCGCACCGGCGCTGGCGCCAGGCGTTGCCCGAGCGGCTTCAGCCGAGAGGTCACGGGGCGGAGCGGGCTGGCCAGGCGGGTGTTGCGGTCCGGCCATAGGCTACGGCCAGCCTTTGACCCTGATCGTTGCAGCGCCAGCGGGACCCCTGGGAACCCTTCCGGCTGTGGCTGGCCTTCACGATCGGGCTGTATGCCATCCGTTCTTTCTTCGCCGCCACCTGGGTGGGCGCGATCCCGGGCTGGGTGCTGCTGGTGCTGGTGTTGGTCGCGCTGGCCCTGGCCAGCAAAGCGCTGCTGTTCCCCGGTCGTGTGGTGCCCTACCGCGAGGGCGACGGCGGCTGGTGGAACGATCTACGCGATGACTGGCAGCTGTGGTGGCGCCGCCGCCGAGGCGAACCATGAGTGGGCCTCAGGCACGGCTGGTGCTCGCCGGTGACCGGCGCAAGGCGGCTCCCCTCGATCCAGCCCAGCCCCTCACCATCGGCCGGGCCGCTGCTAATCGCCTCTGCCTGGCCAGTTTGGACGGGGTATCCGATCACCATGCCGTGGTGCGCTTCTCGCGCAGCCAGGGCTGGCTGGTGTGCGACTGGCAAAGCAGTGATGGCACCTTCCTGGAGGGGCAGCGGGTGCGCCAGTGCCGCCGCCTCGACGACGGCGACGAAATCCGCCTGGGGCTCAATGGCCCGGTGCTGCTGTTCGAACTCACGGCGGCTGCAGCACCAACCGCCCCATCACCGACGACCCCAGCACCCACTGCAGCTGTCAGCACCATCGCGGTTGGCGACCAGAGCGTGGCCGTAGCCGAGATCCGCTCGGTTGCCTTGCAAAGCCTGCCCCAGCACCCCCACATCTTCAGCTGGTGGCTGCTGCTCTGCCTCGGGGGGCTGTTGCTGCTGCCCTTCCCGCTGCTGTTCTGGCCGCTGCAAGCCAGTGCGCTGGTGGGCTGGATCCTGCTGGGGTCGCGCAAGCAGCATCAGCTCACGGTGGTGCTGCGCGATGGCCGCGCACTCCGCCATGGATTTGCCAACCGCCGCACCGCGCTGGCCCACCGCAATGGCATCCGCAAAGCGATCGGCCAAGACCCAAGCCAACCATGAACTGGTTGCTGCCTGAAGGCGAAAGCCTGCTGTTCGACGGGATCGATCAACCCCTGAGGATCCTGCGGGGCCTGGGGGGCGGCACCCAGGGCCAGGTGTTCGCCGTGGAACTGGCCGGCAGCAGCCGGGGCGAGGCCCTGGCCCTGAAGTGGTATTTGCCCAATTGCATCCGCCGCGACCCGCAGCTGCGCGCGCGCCTCAACCAGAGCATCCGCCTGGGTGCACCCAACAGCGATTTCCTCTGGCCGCTGGCCCTGTTGGAACCCGCAGCCTCAAGCCCTGCTTCGGGCTTCGGCTATCTGATGCCCCTGCGGCCCGAGGGCTTCGTGGGGGCGCATCTCCATGCCGGCGGAGAACTGGAGATCAGTCTCCAGAACGTGCTCAAAGCCTGCTTCCACCTGGCCGATGGCTTCCATCAGCTGCATCTCAAAGGCCTCTGTTACAAGGACATCTCCCTGGGAAACCTGTTCCTGGAGCCAGCGAGCGGGCGGATTCTGATCTGCGACAACGACAACGTGGACATCGATGGCCAAGGGCAGGGCAGCGTGCTCGGGACACCGGGCTTCATGGCCCCGGAAGTGCTCCTCGGCCAGGCCAAGCCAAGCGCCAGCAGCGATCTGTTCTCTCTGGCGGTGCTGTTGTTTCGCCTCCTGACCCGCCACGATCCCTTCCGCGGCCAGCTTGAACTGGCCATCCGTTGCCTCGATGAACCGGCGCGGCGGCGCCTCTATGGCGAAGAAGCCCTGTTCATCTTTGATCCCCTCGATTCGCGCAACCGCCCCGATCCGATGGAGCACGCCGCAGCCCTCATCACCTGGCCGATCTATCCAGCGGCGTTGCAGGGGCTGTTTGAGCAGAGCTTCGGCCCAGGCCTGCGCCAACCCCAGCAGCGCAGCCTCACCGGCCAGTGGACCCAGGCGATGGGGCGATGCCTGGATCAACGTCAGCTCTGCCCGCACTGCGGCCAGGAAACCTTCCCGGATGCTCGAGCTCCCAGGAGCTGCTGGAACTGTGGGCATGCACTGCCCGCACCCTTGCGGCTGCAGCTGCCCCAGGCTCAGGTGGTCGCCGCGGCCGGCAATGAGCTGCACCCACATCACTTTGATGCTCTGGCCGTGCCCAGCATTGAGACACCCCTGGGGCGGCTCGTGGCCCATCCCAGCGATCCGAGCTTGCTGGGGCTGCAGAACTTGAGCGAGAGCAGCTGGCAGGGGGTGCTCATCTCAGGCGCAGCGGTCACACTGGAGCCGGGAAAAACCTGTAACCTCTCGGCCCTGCAGCAGCTCCACAGCAGCGCCGGCCCCATCCAGGTGCTGCGTCCTTAAGCCATGGCCTTCCCCAACGTTCGGCTCAGCAACCGGCCGCTGCACTTCATCTACCTCTGTGATTGCTCCGGCTCGATGGCGGCCCAGGGCAAGATGCAGGCCCTCAACCAGGCCATCCGCCAGTCGCTGCCAGGCATGGCGGAGGTGGCGCGGCAGAACCCCGAAGCCCGCGTGCTGGTGAGGGCCGTGCGCTTTGCCGACAAGGCCGAATGGCATCTCGGCGAACCAACCCCAGTGCAGCAGCTGCAATGGCGGGATCTGGAAGCCGGAGGCATCACGGCCATGGGCGACGCACTCGATCTGGTGGCTGGGGCCCTGCAATCACCGCCGATGGAGGAGCGGGCCCTGCCTCCGGTGCTGGTGCTGATCTCCGACGGCCAGCCCACCGATGATTTCGATGCCGGCCTGGCCAATCTGATGCGCCTGCCCTGGGCTCAGAAAGCGGTGCGTCTGGCGATTGCCATGGGCCATGACGCCGATCTGGAGGTGTTGCAGCAATTCATTGGGCCTGAACCGAGCGGCGCAGGCAAATCGCCGCGGCGCCCCCTGCAGGCCAGCAACGCCACCACCTTGGCCCAATACATCCAGTGGGCCTCCACCGCCGTGGTCGGCGCCGCCTCCATGCCCGCCAGCCGGGTGAGCCCGGTTGGGGAAGCATCCGGCGCAGCTCCTGCCCCCGGTAGCAACATCCCCCTGCCTGATCTGCCGCCCACCCTGTTGGATCCGAGCGACGACGTGGGGCCGCTGGTGTGGTGAACGCAGCCTGGCTGCCGGGGCAAGCGATCAGCGTGATCGGAGCTGCCCATCAGCGCCAGGGAAAACCCTGCCAAGACGCCTCCCTCTGCTGCCAGCTGAACGCCGGCCACGAGACGCTGCAATTGTTGGCAGTGGCTGATGGCCATGGCGCCAGTCGCTACTGGCTCAGCCATGTGGGCAGCGCCCTGGCTTGTGCCGAGGCGGAGCAAGCCGTGCGGCAGGCCCTCACGCAGACACCCCTGAGGGATCAGGCGGCCTGGCGGCAGCTGCTGCACTCCGAGCTGGCCAGCCGAATCCACGGCGCCTGGCTGGTGGCGGTGGAACGCGATTGGCAGGGTCGCCCTGAGGCGGCGGAGCAACCCTTTTCGGCCCTGAGCTATGGCTGCACACTCGGCCTGGTGCTGCTGGCGCCACAGTGGTGGGGCTGCAGTGGCATTGGCGACTGGGATCTGGCGGCAGTCGCGGCCGATGGCTCCGTGCAGCTGCTCAGCGAAGAAACAGGTGGAACCGGCAGTGAGGCCACAGGCAGCCTCTGCCAGCCACTACAGGAACAGCCCTGGGGTGAACGGGCGTTACTGCAACCCATTGATGAGCAGGCCCCGCAGGCCCTGGTGCTGAGCACCGATGGCGTGCGCAAGTCATGCGCGACCGATGCGGACTACCTCAATCTCTGCAGTGCCTTGATCGAGCTGAGCCGTTCAGAGCTGCAGACGGGACTGCAACAGATCACCAGCGAAGGCAGCGGCGACGATGTGTCGGTGGCGATGGCGCTGCGGCCATGCCATCGCCCGAGCGCGACACCAACCAGACGCCAGCCCGCGATCCGCTGGGCCCTGGCGGGACTGACGACTTTGGCGTTAACGGCCGTTGCGGGGCTAGCAGGCTGGCGCTGGTTGCAGCAACCAGCCCCCCTGGATCAGCTGATCGCAGACCTCTGCAAGGCACCTGAACGGATCCGGCCGACGCTCAATCAGCGCCGCTCCCAGTTCGCAGCGCTTCTGAAGCAACCCAACCTGCGGCAACAACTGCAAGCGCAGGCCAACACCGACCCCCTGGGCGCGCTGATTGCCTCCAACGCCAGCCAGAGCTGCCCAACCCTGCAACTGGAGTTACAACGCCAGTGGCGCGAGGCCCGCGCAGCTGGGGTGAAGGCCCCTGCAAAGGGCAAGATGCCTGCAACGGCGCCCTCTCCTCCGTGAACGACTACGACCTCGGCGTTCAACTGCGGCGGCAGATCCTGACGGATCTGGAACGGGGTTTGGCCAGCGATGGTCGCCGTCTGCAGGCTCTGTTGGGGGATTTCTGCGCTGATCGCCAGGCGGCGCTGCTGCCGGCCCTGAGATACCTGGTGCTCTCAACAGGCTTCAGCAACGCCGTGAGCCAACAGCCGCCGCTGCCAGCCGATGGGCGCCTGCAACTGCGGCTGCAACAGGAGCTCGATCAGGTGTTTGCACCGGCCATCTGCGAGCGCATGGATGCCGTGCTGCGGGGACTGCTGGGGTTGCCGGCGGGCAGCGCGCCCGCAGCGGTGACCGCCCCAGAGCCGGACCCTCAGTTGCCAGTGGCGACTGCAGTGACTGCAGCACCTGAAGGGAACCGCGGCAACGGCGGCCTGGTGGCGCTCCTGGGATTCATCGCCGGCGTGCTGGTGGTGGGCGTTGGCGGCGGGCTGGCCTGGCTGTGGCTGCAGAACGGTCAGCTGGGCAACCAGTCGACGCTCGGTGCTGATCCAGCCGCCCCCCAGCAACCGAACCAACCGACGAGCGATCCCCTCACCGAAACAACACCGGCAGCTCCGGATCTGGGCGGCGCCGACCTGAACCGCGCCGTCGCCAGCGTGGAGCAGGTCTACAACGAGCTCTCCCTGGGCAACATCCAGGCAGCCCGGCAGCTGTTCAGTGGCACGGCGGCCGATCAGTTCGATCCGGCCTTCTTCCGTCAGTTCCAGCGGGTGAGCGTGGACAACCTGCAGGAAACCGGCCGCGATGGCTCCGCCATCAGCCTGCAGGGGGTTGTGACCTTTGTGTACCCCGACGGCACCAGCCAGAGCGAATCGCGGAACTTCACGGTGGACACGAGCAGTGATCCGGCCCTGATCACCGCCAGCAGCTTCGGCCAGGTGCTGCAGGGGCGCCGCTGAAGCCACAAAAAAAGCCCCCTGATGGGGGCTTGGTGCGATCTGAATGGTTGCCGCGATCAAGCGGTACCGCAGAAGGTGACATCGGGGAACTTGAGCTTGGCCTCATCAAGGCTCTTGCCCTTGCCCTCTTCCTGCCAGTAGTTGATCACTTCGGTGGCCTTGTTGAGGATCTCGACGCGCTCGTTGTCGGTGATCCAGCTCTTGCCTTCAAGCTCAGTCTTCAGGGTTTCCCAGGCGTCCTCGCGGGGCCAGAAGAAATAGGCGGTGAGGGGGCTCGGGCCGCCACCCACGATCTGATCCACGGCCAGGGCCACGTTGTCGGGCAGCCAGAGGATCTTCAGAAGGAAGCGACCCTCGTCGGCCTTGGGGGTCCGACCGGAGGGAACGCCGTTCTCATCGATGGTGGCTGCAGCCAGAACAGCACTGGCACCACGCAGCACGGGACGGCCTTCGGTGGTGTCCTCAGCGGAAACCTCAGGGGCGGCTGTCGCCACGGCGCTTTCAGCGCTCTCGGTGCTCATGGTGTCGGCGCTCAAGGCTGAATCACAAACAACTAACCTACCAGCCGCCGATGTCCACCCCCCCTGACACCCCGATCAGTTCTTCTGTTCGACATCGACGGCGTGATCCGCGACGTGGGGGGCAGCTACCGCCGGGCGATCGTGGAGACGGTGCAGCACTACAGCGGCGTGCGGCCCGAGCCTGCCGCCATCGACGCCCTTAAGGCGGAAGGCTGCTGGAACAACGACTGGGAGGCCTCCCTGGAGCTGCTGCGTCGGGGTGGCCTTGCGGAACTACCGGCCTTTGCGTCCCTGGTGGAGGTCTTCAACGGGTTCTATTTCGGTGGCGATCCCGAAGGAGATCCCAGCGACTGGCGGGGCTTCATCGGCAGCGAGCCGCTGCTGGTGCAGCGGACGTTCTTTGATGAGCTGAGCGAGGCCGGGGTGACCTGGGGCTTTGTGAGTGGCGCCGAACCCCCCTCGGCCCGCTTCGTGCTGGAGCAGCGCCTTGGATTGCGGCGCCCACCGCTGATCGCCATGGGAGACGCCCCCGACAAACCTGATCCCACTGGCTTTCTGCGCTTGGCCACCGAGCTGTGCGGCGCCCTCGGTGCCGGCAACGCCCCCGTGGCTTACCTGGGGGACACCGTGGCCGATGTGCTCACCGTGCAACGGGCCCGACAGGCAGAACCCGAGCAGCGCTTCCTGAGCCTGGCGGTGGCGCCGCCCCACTTGCACAACCCCGAAGCGAGCGAACGGCGCGACCTGTATGAAGCGCAGCTGCTGGAGGCCGGCGCCGATGCCGTGATCCCGAGCACCAACGTGGTGCTGGCAGCTCTGGAGCAGGCGCTCGGCTAGCGCTCCATCGCCGCCGGAGCCTTCAGGGCCGAAGCGGTGAGGTTTTCGTGGCCGTGGTCGGTCACGGCCACATCGTCTTCGATGCGAATGCCGATGCCCTTCCAGCGCGCATCGATGGCGGGCTGCCCCTCCGGCACGGGGAGGCGATCGCTCACGTACAGACCCGGCTCCACAGTGAGTACCATGCCGGGCTCGAGCGCAACATGGTGCTCACCTAGGCGGTAAGCACCCACGTCGTGGACGTCGAGGCCCAGCCAATGGCCCGTGCGGTGCATGTAGAGGTGGCGGAAGGCGCCCTGCTCAAGGATTCCGTCGATCTCACCGGCCAGAAGCCCGAGATCAACAAGGCCCTGCACCAACACCCGCACGGCGGTGTCGTGCACACCTTCGGCGGTCTGACCGGGCGCCACAGCAGCCACCGCCGCTTCCTGAGCAGCCAAAACGAGCTCGTAGAGAGCCCGCTGCTCACCCGTAAACCGGCCGTTGATCGGGAAGGTGCGGGTGATGTCGCCGTTGTAGTAGTCGTTGAGGGAGCAACCGGCGTCGATCAGCAGCAGATCGCCGTCGCGCAGCTCGGCGTTGTTGGCGGTGTAGTGCAGCACGCAAGCGTTGTCGCCGCCGGCCACGATCGAGTTGTAGGCCGTGCCGCGGGCACCCTGCTCCATGAAGTGCTGCTCGATCACCGCCTGCACCTGCCGCTCGTTCAGCCCCGGCCGCGCCACCTGGCGGGCCAGCTCATGGGCCTCCGCCGAGATGCGGGCGGCCTCACGCATCCGCGCCAGCTCCTCGGGGGCTTTGCGCAGCCGCAGCCCATGAAGCAGCGGGCAGGGTGCCACCAGCCCCAGGGCAGCCGCACCGCTACGGGGGGCGCGATCCAGCTGACCCGCCCAGGCCTTCAACACGAGTGGCTCCACCTCTGGATGCTTGCCCACCCGGAAAGCAATGCCCTCGGCACCGCTCAAATACTCCGGCAGCCGCTGGGCCAGCTCACTGCGGGGATGGGCCAGATCCGCCCCGAACTGCTCCACGGCCCCCTCGCAGCCCCAGCGGAAGCCGTTCCACACCTCGGCGCTGGGCTCCTTGGGGTTCACGAACAGCACGAAGCGTTCTCCTTCCGGCCTGTGGGGCAAGAACAAGGCCACCGCATCGGGCTCATCGAAGCCCGTGAGGTACCAGAAATCGCTGTTCTGGCGGAACGGCCACTCGCAATCGGCGTGGTGGGTCACCAGCGGGGCCGCGGGGATCACGGCTGCGGCTCCACCCAGGGCCTGGAAGAAACGGGCGCGGCGCTCGGCGTACACGGCTGGGCTGATCAGCATGGAAGCGAGCGGGGCTGAGCGCGACGATGGCACAACCGCTTCAATGCATGGCGTTCCCGCCGCCGCCCTTGCGTTCCCCCTCCACCGCTGAGCGCTGCGAGCTGCTCCTGGGCGAGTGGCGCAGCGGCCTGCGGCTGAGCGATCGGGAGCGCAGCGCCCTGGGGCCGGAACTGCAGGCGCTCGATCAACAACTGCTGGCTTTGAAAGAACGGCGCCTGAGGGTTGCTGTGTTTGGTCGGGTGGGCGTGGGCAAATCCAGCCTGCTCAATGCGCTGCTGGGGGAGCAGGCCTTCGCCACCGACGTGGCCCACGGCTGCACCCGAAGCCAACAGCGGCGCAGCTGGGGCGTGCGCATCCCCGGGCTCGCCGGCGTTGACCTGGTGGACACCCCCGGCATCGATGAGATCGCCGCCAAAGCCCGGCAGCGCCTGGCGGCCCGGGTGGCTGTGGGGGCGGATCTGGTGCTGCTGGTGCTCGACAGCGACCTCACCACCCCGGAAGCCGAAGCCCTGGAGCAGCTGCTCAGCGCCGGCAAACCGGTTCTGCTGGTGCTCAACCGCATCGATTGCTGGCCGGAAGGGGAGCGCGAGGCTCTAATCAGCAGCATTCGCCGGCGCTTGCCTCCGGCCCAGCGCGATCTCGAGCTGCTAGCCGTGGCCTCGGCGCCGCGGCGCGCCTCGGTGATGTCCGATGGGCGGGTGCGCAGCGAACCGATGCCGCCCCAGGTGGCACCTCTGCGAAGGGCTCTGCTCGAGCTGCTCAGCCAGCACGGTGCGCTGCTGCTGGGGCTGAACGGCCTTCGCGCCGCAGATCGCTTCGCCCAACGGTTACACCAATGGCGGCTGCGGCGCGGCAAGGAGAGCGCCCAGGCCCTGATCGGCCGCTACGCCGCCCTCAAAGCCACAGGCGTGGCTGCCAACCCTTTGCTGCTGCTGGATCTAGCCGGCGGCATCGCCCTCGACACCGCCCTGGTGGTGCAGCTTTGCGAGCTCTACGGCCTGGAGCTGGGGGGCGGCGGCGCCCGCGCCCTGCTCACAAGGCTGTCGGCGCAGAACGCACTGTTGGGCGGCACGCAACTGGGCATTCAGCTGCTGCTAGGGGGCCTGCGCCAGGTGCTGCTGCTGGCGGCCCCCCTGAGCGGTGGCCTCAGCCTCGCACCGGCGGCACCGGTGGCTCTGGCCCAGGCGGCGCTGGCCGTGCACACCACCCGGCTCACCGGCCGCCTGGCCGCGGCCGAGCTGCTGCGCAGCGCCGAACGCGGACGGCTGCGCCCCGCCTCGCTGCTGCGGCGGCTGGCCCGTCAGGACCCTCAAGCCCGGGCCTGGCTGCAGCAATGGCAGCAGCAGAGCGGCCGGCCCGCCGCCCTGCAGCCGCTGCTGCCATGAGCGCACCGCCAACCCTGGCCCTGCTGGGCACCAGCGCCGATCCCCCCACCGAAGGGCACCGCGCCCTGTTGGAGGGCCTCGCTGAGCACTACGGACAGGTCGCGACCTGGGCCAGTGACAACCCCTTCAAACAACACGGCGCGCCGCTGGAGCTGCGGGCTCAACTGCTGGGAGCTCTGGTGGAGGCCATCGGCGATCCCCGCATCCAGCATGTTCAGGCCCTGAGCAGCCCGCGGGCGCTGATCACGCTGGAGCGGGCCGCCGAGCGCTGGCCCGGTCAAGCGCTGGTGTTTGTGGTGGGAGGCGATCTGGCCGCTCAGGTGCCGAGCTGGTGGAAAGCAGCGGAACTGCTGCAACGTTGCCGACTGGCGGTGGTGCCCAGGCAGGGGTTTGCGCTCGATGCGGCTGCCCTGGATGCCATCCGCGCCCTGGGCGGGCAACCGGAGTTGGTGAAGCTGCCGGTGCCAGCCACAGCCAGCTCAACGATCCGCCGCCATCCCAGCCCCGAGCAGGTGCCGGCAGCGCTGTGGGCGGAACTGGTTCGTCACAATCTCTATGGCCTGGGGCAGCAGCCCTCCCGCACGCCCCGCTGACCGATGCGCCTCGCCCTCGCTCAGATCAATCCGCTGGTGGGCGATCTGGCCGGTAATGGCGCCCAGCTTCTGGCGGCCTGCCAAACCGCAGCCGCCCAGGGAGCCGATCTGGTGGTGGCGCCGGAGCTGGCCCTGTGGGGCTATCCGCCCCGCGACCTGCTGCTGAGGCCGGCCCTGCGCCAGCAGCAGCAGCAGGTGCTCGACCAACTGGCGGCCGATCTGCCCGAAGGACTGGCGCTGCTCCTGGGGGTGAGTGAACCAGCCGGCGACGGCCAGCAGCCTGATCTGTTCAACAGCGCCGCGCTGGTGGAGCGCGGCCACTGGCGGGTGGTGGCACGCAAGCGGCTCCTGCCCAGCTACGACGTCTTCGATGAGCGGCGCTACTTCCGCCCCGCCGATGAGCCCTGCCTGCTGGAGCTGGAGCGCAGCGGCCGCCACTGGCGCATCGGCCTCACCATCTGCGAAGACCTCTGGGTGGAGGAGGAGCTGCACCCGCAGCGACTGCTCGGCGCCGACCCCGTGGCGGATCTGCAGGCGCTGCAGCCCGACCTGCTGATCAATCTCTCAGCCTCACCCTTTGGGGAGGGCAAGGCCCAACTGCGGCGCGAACTGGCGGCGGCGGCGGCGCGGCGCCTGCACTGCCCTGTGGTGTACGTCAACCAGGTGGGCGGCAACGACGAACTGGTCTTCGACGGCGGCAGCTTCGTGGCAACAGCCAGCGGCAGCGTGCACTGCCAGCTGGCCTTCGCCAGCAGCGACCTAGGGGTTTGGACGGCGGCAGCACCTGCAACATCCACACCAAGCGCTGACCAGGATGGGGCTGCTGCGCTGCCCGCGACCGAGGAGCTACTGCTGCGCACCCTCGTGCTCGGCGTTCGCGATTACGCGCGTAAATGCGGCTTCCAAGCAGCGTTGTTGGGCCTGAGCGGCGGCATCGATTCAGCCCTTGTGGCGGTCATCGCCGCGGCGGCCCTGGGGCCAGACAAGGTGCAGGCCCTGCTGATGCCATCTCCCTGGAGCTCCCAGGGCTCGATCGACGACTCCCTGGCCCTCGCCGATCGCCTCGGGATCGCAACCCAAACGGTGCCAATCGAAGCTCTGATGACGAGCTTTGATGCCGCACTTGCGCCGGCCCTGGGCGGTGCACCCGCCGGCTTGACCGCTGAAAACCTGCAATCGCGCATCCGCGGCACGCTGCTGATGGCAGTGGCCAACCAACAGGGCCAGCTGTTGCTCACCACCGGCAACAAATCAGAACTGGCCGTCGGCTATTGCACCCTCTACGGCGACATGAACGGCGGTTTAGCCGTGATCGGCGACCTCTACAAAACCAGCGTGTTTCGCCTGTGCGCCTGGATGGATTCGGCCGAAGCGGCCCCCTGCCGCCGCGACCTGGGACTGCCGCCCACAGGCGAGCTGGTGGGCCTGGCGATTCGTGAGAAACCACCGAGTGCTGAGTTGCGGCCCGATCAAAAAGACAGCGATTCCTTGCCCGATTACGCCGTGCTCGACCCGCTCCTCGAGGCGCTGCTGGAACACCACCAAAGCCCGGAAGACTTGGTGGCCAGTGGCGTGGATCGTTCTGTGGCCGATCGGGTGATGCAGCTGCTGCGCCGCGCCGAATTCAAACGTCGCCAGGCGCCACCGGTGCTCAAGCTCGGCAAGCGCTCCTTCGGCAGCGGCTGGCGGATGCCGATCGCCGCCGCGTGATCGATCCAGCGATGCGAAGGGCTATCGGCTGGTGTTTTCCAGTTGCTCGAGCCCCTGGCGCAGCAGTTGTTGTCCAGCCTCGATCATGCGCTGCTGATCAGCCTTGAACTGACAAGCGGCCGTGCGCACCTGCACGGTTTTGCTCAGGGGCACATACCAAATCGCATCGACCCGGCAGAAGTTGCGTCCCCGCTTCGCGGGCAGATCCTGCAACAGTTCACCGCTGAGACAGCGATAACCCATGCGGTCTTTGCCTTCCCGCAGACAGGTGCCCAGGTTGCGCACAAACAAGCGCTCACCTTTGGTCTTGAACACCTGGTTGGCATAGCCGGCGAATGACACCGGGTCGTAGCTGAACGGTGCCGCCTGGGCCGCGCCAGTGAAGGCCAGCAGGAGCAACAGGGGGCGAACACAGCGCTGCACGAAACCCGCCACAACAGAGAGATCTGCAGTATCCACTGCCTCAGCCAACGTGGTGGCCAACCCCTGCCGCCAGCGCCAAGCTGAAGGTTGACCAGCCCCGCAGGCGCCCCATGGCCGGCTCCATCGCCCCGATCGCCAGCATTGGCGTGCCGCGGGAGATCAAGCCCGATGAACGGCGGGTGGCGCTCACCCCCGATGCGGTGCGGGAGCTAGTGAGCCACGGGCTGCAAGTGCGCATCGA
>JBEDHJ010000048.1:0-4487 GCA_041174205.1 Cyanobacteriota bacterium
CGCCCCAATGTGGTGGGCACCGTGGGCACCAACCCCGTGGGCAAGGAGTTGGATCTGGCCCGTGAGATCAACCCCCAGCTCAAGCGGGTGGGATTGATTTTCAATCCGGGCGAGCCCAACTCCGACTACGAGGCCAGGATCCTGCGCCGCGAGGCCCAACAGCGTGGTCTGGAGCTGGTGGAACAGTCGGTGGCCAACTCCGGCGAGGTGCTGCAGGCCGCTAAGGCCCTGGCCGCCAAGGAGGTGGAGGCGTTCGTGAAGATCGGCGATTACGCCACCATTCAGGCCTTCGCCTCGATCTGCAAGGTGGGCCTCGAGCACCGGATCCCGGTGTATTCCGTGGATCCCCCCGACATTCAGCTGCCGGGTTGCCTGGCGGTGATCGGTTGGAACTACCGCGATGACGGCATGGCGGCTGGTCAGCTCGCCGTGCGGGTGCTCAAAGGCGAGTCGCCATCGCAGATGGCCTTTGAACCCCTCAAGACCACGGATCTGCTGGTGAGCCTGGCCACCGCCAAGGCGATCGGTGTGACGGTGCCGCAGGATCTGGTGCAACGAGCTGATCAGGTGGTGCGTTGATGGCGGCCAGTCGTCTGCGGGTGGGGGTGGCCGGACCGGTGGGCTCCGGCAAGACCGCTCTCGTGGAAGCCCTGTGCAGGCGGCTCCGCGATCGCCTGCAGCTGGCGGTGGTGACCAACGACATCTATACCCAGGAGGACGCCCAGTTCCTCACCCGTGCTGGAGCCCTGGAGCCTGGCCGCATCCGCGGGGTTGAAACCGGTGGCTGCCCCCATACCGCCATCCGCGAAGACTGCTCGATCAATCGGGCGGCGGTGGCTGAGCTGGAGGCCGCCTATCCGGGCCTTGATCTGGTGTTGGTGGAGAGCGGCGGCGACAACCTGGCTGCCAGTTTCAGTCCGGAGCTGGTGGACCTCTGCATCTATGTGATTGATGTGGCTGCCGGCGACAAAATTCCCCGCAAGGGCGGTCCTGGTATCACCCGCTCCGATCTGTTGGTGATCAACAAGATCGATCTGGCGCCTTTGGTGGGAGCCAGCTTGGAGGTGATGGAGCGCGATACCGAACGCATGCGCCCGGGGCGTCCGTGGTGCTTTACAAACCTCCACTCCGGCGATGGCCTGGAGCAGGTGGAGGCGTTTGTGTTGCGCCAACTGCCTGGATCGGCGCAGATTCAGTAACAACCGACACAGACGTTCTGTGCTTCGTGAGTGGCGCGATTCCCCTTGCGAGGCAATGAGTCTCATCGGTTCGTGAAACGGTTCGATTCGATACCAAAGGGGTGCTGCCTGCGCCGATACGTTCCGCAAACCGCTGACCGGCGGCAGCTCTTTTGTGACTTTCCTTACATGACCTCCCCCTCGATGCGGAAGACTTCGCTGCGTCTGCTGGGCGGTGCCACGGCTCTCGCCACATCTCTCTCTCTCGTGGCCTGTGGTGGCAGCGAGAAAGCAGGTGGCAATTTCGACGGCGAAGTGAAGGTGGGCATCCTTCACAGTCGCTCCGGCACCATGGCCATCTCCGAGAACACGGTGGCCGAAGCTGAGCTGATGGCGATCGATGAGATCAACGCCAAAGGCGGCATCACCATCGATGGCAAGAAGCTGAAGATCGTTCCCGTTGAGGAAGACGGCGCTTCTGATTGGCCCACCTTTGCGGAGAAGGCCACCAAGCTGATCGATCAGGACAAGGTTGCCGTTGTCTTCGGTGGTTGGACCTCCGCCAGCCGCAAGGCGATGCTGCCGGTCTTCGAGGCCAAGGATCACTTCCTCTTCTACCCGATTCAGTACGAAGGCCAGGAGTGCTCCAAGAACATCTTCTATAGCGGCGCTGCTCCCAACCAGCAGGCTGAGCCCGCTGTTGATTGGCTGCTGAAGAATAAGGGCAAAGACTTCTTCCTGGTGGGCTCGGATTACGTGTATCCACGTACCGCCAACACCATCATGAAGGAGCAGCTCAAGGCCAATGGTGGCAAGGTGGTTGGTGAGGACTACCTGCCCCTGGGTAACACCGAGGTGGCTCCGATCATCGCCAAGATCAAGCAGGCGATGCCCAAGGGCGGTGTGATCGTCAACACCCTGAATGGCGACAGCAACGTTGCCTTCTTCAAGCAGATGAAGGCTGCCGGCATCACCCCGGCGAATGGCTACTCGATCATGAGCTTCTCGATCGCCGAAGAGGAGATCGCCGCCATCGGTCCCGAGTACCTCGAGGGCACCTACGCCGCCTGGAACTTCTTCCAGAGCCTCGACACCCCCGCTTCCAAGGAGTTCACCAAGAACTTCAAGGCCAAGTACGGCGACAAGCGCGTCACCAATGACCCCGCTGAAGCCGCCTACATGATGGTGTACCTCTGGGCAGCTGCTGCCGAGAAGGCCAACAGCGTCGACGACAACAAGGTGCGTGAGGCACTGATCGGCGTCAGCTTCGACGCTCCTGAAGGCAAGGTGACCGTGATGCCTAACCACCACGTCGAGAAGCTTGTGCTGATCGGCGAGGTTCAGAAGGACGGCATGTTCAAGATCCTTGAGAACAAGGGCTTCGTGAAGCCTGTGGCCTGGAACCAGTACGTGCCCGAAACCAAGGGCTACACCTGCGACTGGACCCAGAACCGCCCTGACGCTGGCAAGTACAAGATGTGATCCACATCCCTGGCATCCATTGAGGCTTGGGGGGAGAGCAATCTCCCCCCTTTTTGCTTCTCTCTTCTTCTTGTTCTTCCTGCCTGAGACCCCTGCTGGTCGCGATGGATCTTCTCTACGACACACTCTTCAACGGCCTGGCCATCGGCTTGGTTCTGGTGCTGGCTGCACTGGGCCTGGCGGTGGTTTTCGGCTTGATGGGTGTCATCAACATGGCCCATGGCGAGTTGATGATGCTCGGTGCCTACACCACGTTTGTGGTGCAGAACATCTTCAAGGCGGTGCTCCCTGACGCCTTGTTCCCGATTTACATCCTGGTGGCTCTGCCCGTCGCCTTTCTGGTCAGTGGACTGGCGGGATTGCTGCTGGAGAAAACAGTGATCCGGCGCCTCTATGGACGTCCGCTGGAAACCCTGCTGGCCACCTGGGGCGTGAGCCTGATCCTGCAACAGTTTGTCCGCTCCGTGTCGAGCGCCTTCGCGATTGGTCTGGTGGTGGCGGTGGTGGCTGGACTGCTGGTGCCCCGCTTGACGCCCAAGCGCTGGTGGCAGCAACGCTGGACCCCGCTGCTCGGCAGCGGCAGCTGGATCGTCACCGGTTTGCTGGGAGTGGTGATTGCCTCGCTCCTCGGAGAACAGCGGGTGTTTGATCAGCCCTGGTTCAGCGCCCGCAACATCGACGTCACTGCTCCGGTGTGGTTGCGTGGCTCGATTGACGTAGGCGCGGTGAACATGCCTGCGGCCCGTCTGTTCATCATCGCGCTCACCGTGGTGGCGCTGCTGCTGGTGAATTGGTTCTTGCAGAAGAGCGTCTGGGGCATGCGCATCCGTGCGGTCACCCAGAACCGCACGATGAGTGATTGCCTCGGCATTCCCACCGAGAAAGTGGATGCGCTCACCTTCCTGATCGGCTCCGGCCTGGCTGGTGTGGCGGGCGTTGCCGTCACCCTGCTCGGTTCGGTTGGCCCGAACCTTGGCGGCAACTACATCGTTGACTGTTTCATGGTGGTGGTGCTCGGCGGCGTGGGCAAGCTGGCCGGCACGGTGTTGGCGGCTCTGGGAATCGGCATCATCAGCTACGTGGTGGGTTCCGGCTCCCTGCTGCTGGTTTGGCCCGCCATGCCCGAAGGGCTCAACACGGTGATCACTTTCTTTGCCACCACCTCGATGGCGAAGGTGTTGGTGTTTGCTCTGATTGTGGTGTTCCTGCAGATCAGGCCGGCTGGTCTGTTCCCGCAGAAAGGCCGCATGGTGGAGGCCTGATCGATGGCAGATCTGCTCTCCTCTCGCAACCTGCGGCGCTGGCTTCCCTGGGTGCTGATCGTGGTGGGATCGTTGATCCTGCCGGTGGTGTTGCCGCCCTTCCGCCTGAATCTGCTGGGTCGTTTTCTCTCCCTGGGCATCGTGGCCTTGGGGGTGGATCTGATCTGGGGTTACACAGGCATGCTCAGCCTGGGCCAAGGCATCTTCTTTGCCTTGGGTGGCTATGCCCTGGCCATGTATCTGCAGCTCAATGAGCTCAAGCCGGGTGAGCTGCCCGAGTTTTTCTCGCTCTATGGCGTGAAGGCGTTGCCGGCCTTTTGGCAGCCCTTCAGCTCACCGCTGTTCACGCTGTTGGCGATCTGGGTGATTCCAGCCCTGGTGGCTGGCTTGCTCGGGTATTTGGTGTTCCGCAATCGCATCAAAGGGGTCTACTTCTCGATCCTCACCCAGGCGGCCCTGCTGGTCTTTTTCAACTTCTTTAACGGCCAGCAGAAGCTGATCAACGGCACCAACGGCCTCAAGACCTCCACGGCTCGCATCTTTGGCGAGCTGATCGGCAGTGATG
>JBEDHJ010000049.1:0-5662 GCA_041174205.1 Cyanobacteriota bacterium
GCCCTGGACTGCGATATCACCGCCCTGATCGCGCCGCTGAAACAGGAAAAGACCACCCCCAAGGCTGCCCCCCCGCCGCTCAGCCAGGCCCAGCGCCCCTCGCGTGATCGGCGTGCCGGTCGCATCACAGCGCAGAGCTACACGAAACAGCCTGCCCGCTCCAGTCACAAACCCAGTGGCCGCTGGCTTGGGACTCTGGCATTGCTGGCCGGTCTGATCGCCTTGGGGAGCTGGGGCTGGCAGCAGCGCAGCAACCTGATGCTCAAGGCACTGCCCGCACCTGCCAAGACCAAACCCACAGCAGCGAAACCGAAACCCGCAGCGGTGGCGGTGGCTGCCAAACCCAAGGCAGCGGCAACCAGCATCACGCTCAAAGCCACTCAGGCCACCTGGCTGGAGGTGCGCACAGGAGCCGGCAAGCAACTGTTTGAAGGCACCTTCAAGGGTGAGCGCCGCTTCCCCTTGGCTGGCGGTCTTCAGCTCCTGGCTGGTCGCCCTGATCTTCTGCTGGTGAGCCAGGGGGACGCCCCAGCCAAGCCGCTGGGCCGCATTGATCAGATCCGCTGGGTGACCTTTAAGGCTCCAGCACGCTGAGGCGCACTCCCACCGCCTCCTCCACCGCCGATGCACAGGCAGCCAGGCTCCAACGCTCCAGGCTGAGGTCCTGGCCGGCCTGCATCGGCTCGAGACGGATCGAACAGGCATTCTCCGCTTCACGGCGCAGCTGAATCCCGGCCACGACGGCCTCAGGACGACGGTCGAGAGCAACAGCCAAACGCAACAGCAGGGCCATGGAAGCCAAGGTGCGCCGTTGATCCCGGCCTTCGATCAACTGCCAGGACTCATGGCGTTTTTTGGGCAGGGAGCGGCGGTGATACCGGGCAATGGCCGCCACCATCAGGTGTTCACTGTCGGCGTAGCCGAGCAGCTCGCCATGGCGAATCAAATACCAGCTGTGTTTGTGATAGGCGCCGATATTGATGTGCTGACCACAGCTGTGCAGCATCGCGGCCGCCCAGAGGAGCTGACGACCATTGCCGTCATCGGCATGCAACAACCCATGGCTCTGGCTGTAGAGACTCATGGCATATGCCGCTACCCGTTCGGCGCGGGGCACATCCACCTTGTAGCGCTGAGCGAGGTGCAGCACGGTGCGCTGGCGGATGCTGCTCTGAAACGCAAAGCGATCCACGATCAGATCGTTGCGCAACATCCAGTCGACGATCAGGCCTTCCCGCAGGGCCCGCTCGCAGATCACCAGCTCGTCAACGCCAAGCATTCCCATGGCGGTCTGCAGGATCAGCGCTCCCGGCACGATGATCTCGGCCCGGCGCTCATTGAAATAAGGCAACGCGCGGCGCTGGGCAGGGGTGAGCCGGAGCAGCCGCTCCACCAGCTGATCCAGCCGCTCACGGCTGACCCGATAGCCCTGCATCCGCAGCGGCGGACGGGGATCCTCAGCCGCCGCCATGGCGGCGATGGCCATCGCCGTGCCGCTGGTGGCGACCATCACCGGCTGCTCACCGGCCTGCAGCTGCTGCCTGAGCTGCAGCACCGCCGGCTCGAGTGAACCCTGAATAAAGGCCCGCAGAAACTCCACCCGCTGGGGTGGCAACGGCTCTTCGCGCACGAAGTCGCGCTGCAGCCGCACTGCACCCACCCGGGTGCTGGTGAGCGCGCGGGCATCGCGACCATCAGCCAGGACCAGTTCCGTGGAACCTCCACCGATATCGATGATCAGGTGGGGCTGATCGCCGAAGGCCATCGCCGAGAGCACCCCCAGATAGATCAGGCGAGCTTCCTCAGGGCCGCTGACCAGATCCACCTCCAGGCCCAACTGTTCCTGGATCGACTGCAGAAACTCGCGGCCGTTGGGGGCCTCGCGCACGGCGCTGGTGGCCGCCGTGACCACATCCCCGGGCTGCACGCCATGGCTGGCAGCCAGTTCACGGCAATGGCGCAGGGTGGTGAAGGCCCGCTCGATCGCCTCAGGCGTGAGGTCGCCGGTTTCGGGGTCACGCTCCCCCAGGCGGGTGGTGGATTTCTCGGTGAGAACGACCGAAAAGGTGCGCAGCTCGGTGTCCACCGCCGCCACCAGCAGATGGATCGAGTTGGTGCCGATATCGATCCCCGCCACGGGGCGAATGGAGCTCCCGATGGAGCGGCTGGGTGCCTCGCTCACGCGGCCATCGCCTCAAGCGCTGGGCCACTTTCGCACTGCTGCCTGCCGGACCATCAGACCTAGGGTTTGCGCCACATCGGCGGAGGTCCCCCTGGCACCACTGCAGGCCTGGCTGGCGCTGTTGCGCTGGGACAAACCCAGTGGGCGCCTGATCCTGCTGATTCCGGCTGGCTGGAGCCTCTGGCTGCTGCCGGCAGCTGGCCCGCCAGCTGCCCTCGTGGGCTGGATCGTGCTGGGTGGCCTGGCGGTGAGCGGGGCCGGCTGCGTGGCCAACGATCTCTGGGACCGCCGCATTGATCCCCAGGTGGAGCGCACCAAGCAACGGCCCCTGGCCAGCGGCCGCATTGGCGTGCCGGGAGCGCTCGCGTTGCTGGCGTTGTGCCTGTTGGCAGCCCTGGCGGTGGTGCTCTGGGGGCTGCCGCCTGGCAGCCGCGGGCTCTGCCTGGCTTTGGCGATTGCCGCGTTGCCGCCGGTGTTGCTGTATCCCTCGGCCAAGCGCTGGTTTGGCTATCCCCAGGCGGTGCTGGCCCTGTGCTGGGGTTTCGCGGTGCTGATCCCCTGGGCCGCCGCCACGGGCAGCCTTGCAGGCGGCATGCCGCTGGCGGCTTTATGGCTGGCCACGCTGCTCTGGACCTTCGGCTTCGACACCGTCTATGCCATGTCAGATCGCGACGATGATCAACGCGTTGGCGTGCGCAGCTCAGCCCTGAGCCTCGGCAGCCGGGCGCCACTGGTGGTGAGCCTTTGCTACAGCGCCGCGGCCCTGCTTCTGGCTTCAGCGGCAGCGCTGCAGGGCGTAACCCCACTCTTCTGGCTGCTGTGGCTGGTGGCCGGAACCGGCTGGTTGCGGGAAGCTCTGGTGCTCAGGCAGCCCGGCCTGCCGCGATCAGCCTTCGCCCAGCACTTCCGCCATCAGGTGTGGTTGGGGGCGCTGCTACTGCTGGCGCTGGTGATCGGACGCAGCGGGGCATGGCCGGCATGAGCAGCTGGCCCCGCCCCCTGCGAGCAGGCGATCGCGTGCAGCTGGCCGCAGCCAGCTCCGCCCTGCAACCCGACGCGCTGGAGCGACTGCAGGCCGGCAGCAGCCTGCTCGAGCAGTGGGGACTGGAGGTGGAACCGCATCCAGAGCCCCTGCGAAGCTGGCGTGAGCTGGCGGGCGACGACCGAGAGCGCAGCCGCGATCTGCAGGCCACGGCACCGCTGGTGGCCTGCCTGCGGGGCGGCTGGGGCTCCGCCAGGCTGCTGGAGGCTTCCGGCGGCGATTGGCGATCAACCCAGAGCTCGCCCCACTGGCTGCTGGGCTTCTCCGATGTGACCTCCCTGCTCTGGGCCCGCCAAGCAACCGGGATTCTGGGGGGCATCCACGGGCCAATGCTCACCACCCTGGCCGCCGAACCGGCCTGGAGCCAGGAGCGGCTGCGCCAGCTGCTCTTCGGCGAACCGTTGCCCGCCCTCAGTGGCGAACCCTGGTGCCGCGGCGTCGTGGAAGGGCCTCTGTTGGTGGGCAACCTCACCGTGGCCACCCACCTGCTCGGCACGGCCCATCTGCCGAGCCTGCGCGGGGCTGTGTTGGTGCTGGAAGACGTTGGCGAAGCGCCGTATCGGCTGGATCGACTGCTGACCCATTGGCGCCTCTGCGGTGCCTTGCAGCAGCTGGGCGGAATTGGCTTCGGCCGGTTCAGCGCCTGTGATGACGACAGCTCAGAGCTCAGGCCCCAGCAAGTGCTGCGGGAGCGCACCAGCGACTTGGGCATCCCCGTGCTGGCGGGACTGGAGGTGGGCCATGACCCCGGCAACGCGGCCCTGCCCCTGGGCCAGCTGGCGCGGTTGGATGCCAACCGGGGCCAACTGGAGCTGCTTCAGCGCTGACGGGCTGCCAACACCGCCTCGGCAATGGTGAGGTCGAAGGGGGTGGTGATTTTGATGTTGGCCGGCGACGACTCCATCACCTTCACCGCCCAACCGAGACGCTCAAACAGAGAGGCGTCATCGGTGACGCTCCAGCCCTCAGCGCGAGCCTGGGCATGGGCCTGACGCAGCTGCTCCACCGGGAAGCCCTGGGGGGTCTGAGCACCCCAGAGCTGGGAGCGATCCGGGGTGTCCTGAATCACGCCCTCAGCATCCACCCGTTTGATCGTGTCGGTGACCGGCGCTGCAGCAATCACCGACTCACCGGCCTGCACCGCTGCCGCGCAGCGGTCGATCAAGGCCGGCTCCACCAAGCAGCGGGCGCCGTCATGGATCAGCACCGCACGAGCATCCGCCGGCAGAGCTGCGAGGCCATTGCAAACCGAATCCTGGCGGGTATCGCCGCCCTGCACCCAAGCCACCGGCTTCTGAGGAGCCGCGGCCTCCACCAGAGCCAGGATGTCCGCCTGATCCACCGGTTGGCCCACGATGCCGATCCAGCGGATCGAGGCGGAAGCCAATGCGGCCTCCAAGGTCCAGGCCAGCACGGGCCTGCCAGCCACCTCCAGCAGCAGCTTGTTGCGCTCAGCCCCCATGCGCCGACCGCTGCCGGCACAAGCGATCAACAGGTGCATGTCAGGGCTCCGGAACTGAGTAATCCCACCTACATACAATCAGCTGACGCTCCGCCCGCCGCCATGCGCGTTCTGTTTCTCGTACCCGGCGGAGTGGAACAGCAACTGCAGGTGCTCCCCGCCGCGGCCCGCACCGCAGAAGCCCTCAGCGCCCAGATCCAGGTGGCCTGCGCTCCGGCGGCCGGAGCGGCCTGGAGCCTGCTGCCGGCGGTGGAGAAGCTGATCCCCTTCGACTTCAACGCCAACCCCACCCTGGCGGATTGGGCCAACTTGCTCGGCAACGTGCGCGAGCCCGATTTTCAGGCCTGCATCAACCTCGCCAAGGGCCGTCAGGTTGATCTGATGCTCTCGATGAGCCACATCCCCAACCGCGTGGCCACCGGTGGCTTTTCAGCCACCAACACCGTGGTGCCGGATGGCGGCTGGCCCGCCGCGGCAATGACCAGCTACCTCAAGCCCCTGGGAGTGAGCCTTGATGCCGCCAGCTTCCGGCTGGCGCTGCCGAAGGCCGCCCTTGAGAAAGCCAGCAGCACGTTGCCGGCCGGTCAAGGGCCTGCACTACTGCTGGCACCCGCCGGGGGTCCGAATGACTGGCCGGCCGCGCTTTGGCAGCAACTGCCTGAGCTGGTGCGCACCAAGCTGCCGGATCTTCGGGTGGTGGAAGCCAACCGCAACGCCAAGCTGCTGGAGCGCGCCGCTCAGGTGGCCAGTTGCGACGTGGTGCTGAGCAGCGACCCAATCACCACAGAGTTGGCGCTGCTGGCCGGCATGCCCCTGGTGGTTCTGGGCCGCAGCACCGACAGCCTGCCCCAGCGACAGGGGGTGCAGGCTGTCGGCACCGCTGGACAGCTGGCGCAGCTGGAACCAGCGGCCGTGCTCCAGGCCCTCGGCCTGGGATGAAACGCTCGCGCCGCCCCAGCCGCCGATCGCAGGGGCT
>JBEDHJ010000050.1:0-13972 GCA_041174205.1 Cyanobacteriota bacterium
TGCGGGTTCCCGGGCGGCCTTGGGCAACACCTGCACCAGCACGCCACCGGCGTGCTTCAGGCCACTGCTATCGATCTGCTCCCCGACGAATACCGCTGATGGGGTCTGTTCGGAGTGGAGCAGATAGGAGGCCACGTCATCGCCGATTCCGCCGCTCACCAATTCCACCGTGGAGCTGAAGGGTTCACCTTCGCCGAGATCCCTCACCACATGCAGATAGCCGGTGCCTGTGGCTTGCTTGAAATCGAAGTGATTGAGCCCATCAGGCTCATTCACCAGATCGAGTTCCAGTTCGGGGTTGCCGACGTAGCCCCGCACCGTGCCATCGCGGCCCGCATCCACCATCAGGCCCCGCAGCGGCCCGTCCGAGGCAATGCGCAGGTTGACGCGGCCATGCCTCACCTTCATTGAACTGGCCAGCAGCAGGCCCGCCGTGATCGCCCGGCCCAGCAAGGCGGTGGTCAGAAAGGAGAGGTTGTGGCGGCGCCTGGCGTAGCGCACGGTCGTGCTGGTGCTCACGGCCACCAATCGGATTCCGCCGCCGGCGGCCGTTGCCCGCACCAACTGATCAGCCATCGCCTGTGTGTCTCTACGCCCCGAAGGAGGCACTGTATGCAGCGGCCTGAACGAGTTGACCGTTCAGGAGTTGATGCCTCTGGCCCGGTGCCACCAGCGATGCGAACAGCTCCGGTTCGTGGGTGACCACCAGCAGCACCCGATCACGGCCCAACTCCTGGAGTAGATCGAGGATCTCGCCCCGAACCGACCAATCCAGCCCTGCCGTGGGTTCATCCAGCAACAGCACCCTGGGGTTACGCAGTAGCTGCACGGCCAGCGCAAGTCGGCGCTGCTGCCCTCCGCTCAACCGCTCCGGCGCCTGTTGGAGCGACACACCTCCAAGACCCACCTGCTCCAGGACCTGGGCCGCCTTCTCGGTGGGGAGTCGCCGTTGCCCGAGCTTCAGCTCCTGGCCCACCGTGAGACCGAGGAAGTGGCGTTCGGGGAACTGAAACACCAGGCCGCACAGCCAGCGGCGTTGCCGGGAGCTCAGTGCTTGGCCGTTCCAGCTGATCGTGCCTGCGCTGGGGTCTGCCAGTCCGCAGATCAGCTCCAACAGCGTTGATTTGCCAGAGCCGCTGCGGCCCGCCACCAGGGCCGGCTGGCCTGGCTGCAGGTCCAGGTCCACACCCTTCAGCACCGCATCAGCTGCGGTGGCGGGTTGGTAGCGGAGCGACCTCAGCGCGAGCATCGGTAGGTGCGTGGCCAGTGGGTGCCACCAGCATGTTTGATGGGGTCAATGCTGCGCGCTAGCTCTGGCTGATGGAGATTCGCTTTCGGGAGTTCGATCCCTTCAACTGCTGGATCTGGCTGCGCTTCAGCCATGCCCCTGGTCAAGGCGAACGCGGCTATGTCGATACGGTGTTCGACAGCTGGTTTTTTCTGGGCAAGCTGGGCGGATTCAACGCCGAGAACCTGCAAGTGCAGGAGGAAGGCGCTGAGCTCAGCGGAATGGCCTACGACGCCGATGGTGCCGCTCGCGCCATGCCGGCGTTGATGCACAACATGGGCGAGATCGAGTATCGCGGTGAGTGGGCGCGCTGTTGGTTGGACCTCGGCACCAGCGACGCCATCGCCCTCGATGTGTTGATCAACACCCTGCGCCAGCTCGATACCGATGTGGTCGAGATCCAGGAGCTGTTGATCGGCGGGGTGAACGACGATTGGCCGGTGGAGGATCATCCCGACAGCCTCTTCCCGCTCAGCGAGCGCGATTCCGACGCCTGAAATGGCGCGCGAGCTGCGCCGATTGCTGATGGCTCCGCCCCAGTTGGCGGCAGCGGTCGATGGCGTGCTGACGCTGAGTTCGGAACACAGCCGCTATCTCACCCGTGTGCTGCGTTATGGGCCAGGTGCCCACTTCGCGGTGGTGGATGGCATCGGACATCTCTGGGAGGCTGAGCTGCTGGCTCGGGATCAGGCCCGGTTGCTGCAGCCTCTGGATCAACCCCTGCAGCGGCAGCCCGCACCTCGTCCGCAGTTGGTGCTGGCGGCGGCAGTGGTGAAGCGTGACTTCGACCTGGTGGTGCGGATGGCCGTGGAACTCGGCGTGGATCGCTTGGTGCCGCTCCTGTGCGAGCGCACCGCCGTGCTCGGACAGCTGCGTGAAGAGCGTTGGCACACGATCGCAGCGGAGGCCGCGGAGCAGTGTGAGCGGCTGTGGATGCCCAGGATTGATCCGCCTACTGCGCTCAAGGAGCTGCTCTCAGAGGCGCAGGGCGGCAGTCGCCTCTGGGCCACGACCCGCAACAACCTGCTGCCAAGCCCTGTCTCAGCGCTGGCGGATTACCGCAGTGGTGATGTCTGGTTGGCGTGCGGGCCTGAAGGGGGCTGGAGCGATGCCGAGGAGCGTGAGGCAGCCCAGGCCGGCTGGATCGCTGTGCAGTTCGGTTCCACGATCCTGCGCAGCTCCACGGCCTGTGTGGCTGGCCTGAGTCTGATCAGCAGCTGGCGCTCAGCGCGCTGAAGCTGCCGGCTTCATTGCTTGCCAAACAGGCTGCCGGCCATGCTGCGGAAGCCGGCCAGATTCGCTCCCCCGCGACGGCGACGCATCGGCAGGGCACCGCCGGCGGTGACGCAGTCAGGCGCGAAGGTGGAGGAGGTGACGGCAGGACGGGCGGCCTGCTCGGCAGCGAGCTCAGCGGCGATGGCCTCGGCCGTCGTAACCACCTTGCCCTGGGGAGCTGCGGCGTCGTTGCTGGTGGCAGGTGCTGGGGCTGCTGCGGCAGTTACAGCTGGCTTGGCGGGCTTAGCGGCTGTCTTGGCTGGCACCTCAGCCACCGGAGCCACGGTCACCGGTTTCTCGGCCGCTTGTTCATCCAGGTTGAGGAAGAAGCTGGCCTTGCGGTTGAACACCATGGCGCCGGTCAATGGGCGGATGCCTGGATTATCTGTTGCTGAGCGCACCTCTGGGCCTGGCCCTTAGAGCAGTGCAACAGAACGGGGCTCGGCTGTGTTGTGCTGGGGCCAGTTGCTCCACGCGCTGATGCTTGAGCTGCAGATGCTGCTCAGCCTCGATCGTCTCCAGCACTGGCTGGCGGCACTGCTGATCAATGCCCTGTTGATTGGTGTGGCCCAGCGCCTACCTCTGCTGACGCGGGCCGGTTGGATTCACGCCGGGGCGCTGGGAACGCTGCTGCTCGGCAGCCTTGGCTGGAGTGGCTGGTGGGCTGTGGTGCTCTACCTCGCCCTGGGATCACTGGTGACGCGCCTCGGCTTCCGCCGCAAACAGGAGCAGGGACTGGCCGAAGGGCGAGGTGGCCGCCGTGGACCTGAAAACGTCTGGGGATCGGCTGCCACCGGCACGGTGCTGGCGCTGCTGTGCGTGTTGCCCACGGCGCCGGTGCAGCTGCTCAAGCTGGGCTTCGCTGCCAGTTTTGCCGCCAAGCTGGCGGATACCTGCGGCAGCGAGATCGGCAAGCGCTGGGGTCGCACCACGGTGTTGATCACCAGCCTGCGGCCGGTGCCGCCTGGCACCGAGGGGGCCATCAGCCTCGAGGGCAGCCTGGCCAGCCTGGCGGGCAGCGCCTTGATGGCGCTGGTGATGCTCCAGCTGGGGGTGATTGATGGGGCTGGCCCCTGGTTGCTCGTCGCGCTGGTCGGCCTGCTGGCCACCCTGGTGGAGAGCCTGATCGGTGCGTCTGTGCAACACCGTTTCGGCTGGCTGAGCAACGAACTGGTCAATGCCGTGCAGACCGTGATCGCCGCTTTGCTGGCCATGGCGTTGGCCACTCTGCTGGGGCTGGCCTGACTCACGGCCCCAGCACGGGCAGCAGCTGCTGTTGCAACATCTGCAGCAGCTCCTGGCCGCGCCGACGCGCTGCCTTGGCGCTGAGGCCGCAAGCCAGGCCAAGGTCCCGCCAGGTGCTCTGACGCAGCAGTCGCCCCAGGATCAACCTGCGCTGGTGGCGCTCCAGCCGGCGCAGGGCCCGCCATAGATGGCGACGCTGTTCCCAACGGATGGCTGTGGCGTAGCGATCCAGCGGTTCCAGAGCTGGCAGTTGCTCCAGCAGGCTGCTGGAATCGCCCTCATCCTCCAGCGGGTGTTGATCCAGGCTGGCCAGCTGCAGGCTGAGGCGCCTCGCCAGGGCCTGCTGCCAGCGTTCCATGCTGCAGCCCAGTGCTGCCGCCAGCTCCTGGCTGGAGAGGGGCGGCAGACCCTGTTGGTCTCGGCAGCGCTGCAAGGCGCTGCCGCGTTGATGCAGCTCCAGCAGGTGATGGCTGCCGCCCACCAGGGCGCTGCGATCGCGGAGGTAATGGCGGATGGCACCGCGAATCCAGGGTGTGGCAGCGGTGCTCAAGGTGGTGCCGCGGCGGGTCTGGAATCGCTCGACCGCCCGGATCAGCCCAAGGCAGCCTTCCTGGCAGAGGTCGTCGAAACTGTGGCCGCTGCGTTGCGATTCCTGGCGTGCCACCCGCCAGACCAATGGCAGGTTGGCGCGCACCACGGCATTGCGGTCATCGATGCTGCGGCTGCGGGCATAGGCACCGAGGAGCTCAGCGTTTCTGGCATTGAAATTGGGGGGAAGCGTTGGCTTGGTTGGCTGTTGGGTCATCGGGATCAAACGTCCGTGATTCCACGGTGGTCTGATCCCGCCAGCCATCCCTCACCCTCCGGCAGTAGCGACGATCCCCCGCTTGGGGGATGTGCGGGCTCTGGTGCTGTGCTCAGCGCTGGCTCAGTGGCTGAGGGTGGCTGCCGTGAGGGGCTGCAAATTGGCCCAGCTCAGCAGCCCAGACCAGCGCCGCACCCGCTCGTACACCTGCCGGTGGCCCTCGCTGTTGAGATGGATGCCATCGGGGCTGAGCCATTGCAGCCAGGCCGGATCGGCTAGAAGCGACTCAAGCAGCGGCAGGAACGGCACGTCCGCCTCCAGGCAGGCTTCCTCCAGCAGGGCCTCGTAGCGGCGCACCTGCTCGAGCTGATACCAGAGGACGTCGGCATAGGGCATCACGGCTTCATCCACCGGGGTGAGCCCGAGCACCAACACCGGGGCCAGTTGGCGGGCCTGGTGCAGCAACTGCTGCAGCCCGAACAGGAAAGCCTCGGGATCCAGCTGCTGGCGGCCATCGCGGCGGCCGATCCGAGCGGTGTCATTCAGCCCCACCGCCAGCAGGATGCCCTGGGGAAGCTGGCGACGCAGTTCACCGCGGCAGCTCACTTCCGACTGCAGCCGTGCCGCAACCCGTTCCAGGCCGTCGCCGCGCACCCCCAGGGGATAGAGCACAGGTCCGTCCGGCAGTCCCATCCAGTGGCGCCGCAGGCGCTCGCACCAGCCCCCTTCCTCCGGATCACCCCAGCCCACCACGCCGCTGTCCCCGAGCACGATCAGCTTGCGGGGAATGGCCAGTGTCATCGCTGCAGCAGCCGGTGGCGGGCGCGGTCGCTGAGATCTTCCCCCACCAGGGTGAGCACGGCGTAGACGACCAGCAGCAGGGCTAGCTGGTCGAAGGCGAAGGAACTGAGGCTTTCGCGCAACTGGCTGCCCAGGCCTGTGCCCGCCACTAGACCCACCACCACCGTTTCCCGCAGGATCACATCGGCCCGGTAGGCGCCGTAGGCCAGATACGAGCGCGCCAGGCCACTGAAGCGTCCGTAGAGCAAGGCCACCCTGGGGCCACAGCCTGCGGCGCTCAGCGCCTGCTGACGTTCAGCCCCTGCGGCCTCGGCCCCCTCCAGCAGCAGACGCCCCAGGATCCCGAGGTTGTGAAAGCCGAGGGCCAGGGCCGCGGTGAGCACCCCTGGCTTGAAGACGAACAGCAACAGCAGGGCCGTGAGCGGGGGCGGCCACAGGCGGCCCAGGGCCCAGAGCAGCTGCAGGCCGCGCTGACCCCACCACCAGGGCGCCACCAGCAGCAACAGCAGCGGAGCGAGGCCCACCGCCAGGGCAGCTGCCAGCACGGTGAGCAGCACGGTGTTGCCCACCAGGGGCAACCAAGGCAGAGCAAGGGCTTCTTGCCAGCCATTCGGTGCCAGCGGCGGCAGCGGCTGCCAGTGCAGCAGTGCGGCTGGCTCGATGGCCAGAGCCTGCCCTACACCCAGCACCACCGGCAGCAACAACAGCAGCGCGAGCAGCAGTTCTCTGCCCCGGCGGCCAACGCTCCCGCCCCTGAGCCCGAAGCGAGCCGGCATGCCCCAGCGCCGCCGCAGCGCACCGATGCCGGCCTCCAGGAGGAGCATCACAGCCAGCAGCAACCAAAGGCCGCTCCACAATTCACGGAACTCCAACGACTGGAGCGTCAGCAGCAGTTCATTGCCCAGCCCCCCGAGGCCGAATACCCCCAGCAGGGTGGCGCTGCGTAGGGCGCATTCCAACCGATAGCCGCTGTAGCTGATCAATCCCGGCAGCAGTGGCGGTCCCATGGCGGTGAGTAGCGCCGACGGGGCGGGCGCTCCGGCGCTGAGCAGCGCTTGCAGGTTTGATTCCGGCAAGGCGTCCAGCAGATCGCTCACCACCCGCGCCACTAGCGCTCCGTAGGGAATGGCGATCGCAAGCACCGCGATCGCTGGTTGTAGGCCCACCAGCTGCAGCAACAGCAGGCCCCAGATCAGTTCATGGATCGAGCGCGGGATCGCCAGGAGCTTGCGGCAGGCTTCGGCCGGCCAGGCGCTCCCGATCAGGCTGCGCCACACCAGCCGCGAGCTGGCCAGCCCGAGCAGCAGCCCCAGCAGCAGGCTGCTGGCCCAGCCCAGCAAGGCCATTCCGGCTGTCACGCCTAGCCCTCGCAGCAGCGACTCGAGCACCAGCGGATCCAGGGAGGGTTGCAACGCCGCCAGCAGGAAGTGGCCGATCAGATCCCAGCCGCCCCCGTGCATCAGCCCGGGCAAGAGCAGCAGCGCCGGCACCAGCACCAGGGCCGGCAGCAGCACCAACAGGGGTGCAGCAGGCTTCATGCGGCTTCGCGAGCTGCCTGACCGGCGTAGAGGGCTTCCACAGCGCTGGAGGAGAGGTTGGTGGCAGCGGTGTCGAAGCAGATTCGGCCGTTGCGCAGGCCAATCACGCGGTCAAATCCCTGCAGCAGGTCGGGGCGGTGCAGGCTCAGGAGCAGGGCTCGTTGCGGTGTGACCTGCTCCAGCAGGAGCTGCAGTAGATCCTGCGCAAGGCGGGGATCGAGGCTGGCCAGCGGTTCATCCGCCAGGAGCAGCTGTGGTTCCTGGCGGAGCAAACGGGCGATCGCCACCCGTTGGCGTTGGCCGCCTGACAGCTCGCTCACCGGTTGATTGAGGAGTTCCGGATTCAGATCCACCTGCTGCAGCGCCCTGGCGCAGGCCTCGCTGTCCAGGGGCACCAGCAGATTCAGTGCAGCGCGCGTCCAGCCCCACCGCGCCAGTCGACCGCAGTTGAGGTTCTGCTGCACCGTCAGCTCTTCGATCAGCCGCAGGTCCTGCCAGAGGGTGCCGATCGAGGCCTGCTGCAAGCGCCGGGCCCGCTCGCTGCGGGCACGCTCTTGCCCGCTCCAGAGCACGGCGCCTCGGCTGGGCTCAAGCAAACCATTGGCCACCGCAAGCAACGTGCTCTTGCCGGCCCCACTGGGCCCCAAAAGGGCTACCCGTTCTCCGGCTTCCACGCGTAATGACACCCCATCCAGCCTCGGCGCTGTGCGGCCGGGCACCTGGATCTGCTGCAGGTCCAGAACAGCAACCGTTGCGCTGGGCGTGTGCGTCATGGCCTCCCACTGTGCCTGCCGGCCTTGCCGGCTCAGAGGGAGCTGAACCGGAACGCCATCAACGCCAGGATCAGGCCCACCAGCAGCAGTTCGGTCATGTCGGGGCCGCGTGGATTCATCAGCGCCCCTCTTCCCGATCAATTCGTCTCATCGATGGCAGGCTGAGGGCAAGGATCAGCAGGGGGATCTCCAGCCAGAGCACGCCATTGCCCAGGGCGATCACCGCGAGATCAATCGCGGCGAGCGAGCGCAGGAACAGCACCCAGACATCGTCACCCTCGCTGCAGCTGCGCTGCCACAGCAGCACCCCAGCCACTACCAGCACCAGGTCCAGCAGCAGGGTCATGGGGAGGGCATGGCCTGAAATGCCCTCCAATTCTGCTGCCTGCCTGGCGCTACGGCCCGCCCTCAGCGGATTTTCCCGATCTGGCGGCCCACCTGTTCGATGCTGGCGTAGGCCTTGGCATCGGCCGTGGTGAACTGCTGGGCGCCGAACAGGCTGAGGATCTGCTTCTGTTCCGGGTCGCTGGGCCGCCAGCTCAGGATCGCCTTCTGGACACGGCTGCTGAAGCCCTTGCCGAAACGTTGATCCAGATTGGGCTGGGCGATCCAGTGGTAATCGGGATAGCCCGGCGTCTTCCAGATGGCGGTCACCTTGCTGCGATTGGCCTTGCCGTCATGCAGGCTGGCGCGCCACACCTGCTCATTCACAGCACCGGCGTCGTAGGCGCCGCTCTGCACCAGCGCGATGGTGGCGTCATGGCTGCCGCTGAAGCCCGGTGCCCCCCCGGCGAATTGGTTTGGCTTCACCCCGGCTTTGGCCAGGTAGTGCTGCGGCATCAACCGGCCCGAGGTGGAGCTTTCGGATCCGAAGGTGAAGCGCTTGCCCTTGAGCTGGCTCAGACCCTGCACGCTCGTGGTGGGTTTGATGCCGCTGTTGGTGTTGGCAATGAAGATCGTGTGGAACGAGGCGTCGATGTCGCGCTGAGCGAGCACCTTGGCGCCCGGCTTCTGAAGGCGTGCCTGCACGCCGGTGAGTCCACCGAACCACACCAGATCGAGGTTGCCAGTGCGGAAGGCACTCACAGCTGCCTCGTAATTAGTGACCGGCACGTATTTCACCGGTACGCCCAGTTGCTTACTGAGTTCGTTGGCGACCAGTCCGTAGAGCCGGTTGAGCTTCTCCGGCTTCTGATCGGGAATGGCGCTGATGCGCAGCACCGGTTTGGTGCTCTGCTGAGCCTGTGCAGCAGGGGCCGTGAGCAGGTTGGCCAGTGGCGCGGAGGGGAAGGCCGCCGGGGCCAGGGCTAGTCCGATGCCAGCCAGCACGGCGGCCGAACGTTCTCGACCACCCAGAAGGATCTTGAGCATGCGGATCTGCGGTGTGTGCCGCTTGAGAGAACCCAGCGATTCTTGCCGCGTGCTGGCCGACCTCAGAGGGATGCCATGAACCGCTCGAGGCGGTGCAACCCGTCTTCGATCTGAGCATTGGCGGCGGCGCAGGACAAACGGATGCAGCGGTCGTCGCCGAAGGCCACGCCCGGTACGACGGCCAGTCCCTGTTCATCGAGCAGGCGGTTGCAGAAACTCATCGAGTCGAGCCCGCTGCTGCTGATATCGGGGAAGGCATAGAAGGCGCCCTCCGGCGGGAGCAATTGCAGGCCTGGGATCGCCTGCAGGCCATCGCTGAGCAGCTGCCTTCGTTCGTTGAAGCATGCCGCCATGGCGTGCACACAATCACGCGAGCCTTCGATCGCCGCCAGTGCCCCGAACTGGGCAAAGCTGCACACATTGCTGGTGCTCTGGCTCTGAAGAGCGATCGCTGCTTTCACCACGTCGCTGTTGCCAGCCAGCCAGCCGATGCGCCACCCGGTCATGGCCCAGCCTTTCGCAAAGCCATTCACGCTGAAGATCCGATCGGCCAGATCCGGCGCCACGGCCGCCAGGCTGTGATGGCTGTGCCCCGGCGCCAACAGGAATTCGTAGATCTCATCGCACACCACCGCCACTTGTGGGTGACGGCGCAGCACCGCCGCAATGCCCTCCAGTTCGGCGCGGCTCAGCACCATGCCGGTGGGATTGCTGGGGCTGTTGAGCACCAACAATTTGCTGGCGGGGCTGATGGCGGCCTCCAGCTGCAGGGGGTCGAGGCGGAACCCTTCGGACGCAGAGCTGGGGATGAGGCGAACGGAGGCGCCGGCCAACCGCGCGATCTCGGGGTAGCTCAGCCAGTAGGGCGCCGGCAGCAGCAGTTCATCGCCGGGGCCCAGCAACACCTGGAAGAGGTTGTAGAGCGCCTGCTTGCCGCCGTTGGTGACCAGCACCTCTTCGGCGCGGGTGGGTACGGAGTTTTCTGTGGTGAGCTTCGCGGCAATGGCAGCGCGAAGAGCCGGTTCTCCTGCGGCGGGGCCATAGCGCGTATGGCCGGCCTGCAGGGCTTCGATCGCTGCCTGGGAGATGAAGGCCGGGGTATCGAAATCGGGTTCGCCGGCACTGAGGCTGCAGATGTCCTGCCCATCAGCCTTGAGCGCCTTGGCTTTGGCGGCAATGGCCAGGGTGAGGGAAGGCTCGAGGGCCTCGGCCCGGGCGGACAGCGTCAAGGGGCGCTGAGAGGGCGGGCGCAGCATCGGCGCAGCGACAGGTGAGGCATCGCCGCGGGGCGTTGCCGGTGTGTGTGCATCCTGCCGTATTCCCTTCCCAGCAACCGTTCAGCGCACACCCTTTGGCATCGCTCGCGACAGGATCGTCAGCTCAACCCGTGGCTGCAGCGAGGCTCGGTTCATGAGCATCGATTTGTCGGACTCCCCTCAGCCATCAGGTGCGGCGCCCGACCTGGGGGTTGCCGTTGTCTTGGCGGCGGATCAGCCGAATGACCTGGCGGGCTTCTATGGATCGCTGCTGGAGCAGGCACCCCAAAGGGGATCTGGGCCCAACCATTGCAGGCTGCCGTTGCCCCAGGGCGGTTGGTTGGAGGTTTATCGCCCCAGCCAGGCCAGACCGCAGCCGCGCCAGCGCGGCCGACTGGCTCTGTGTCTGCAGCGCAAGGGTGGATGGCCTGAGCTTCAGGCCTGGATCGAGCGGGCTCAGTCCCTAGGCGCTCAGCTGCTGGATGGACCCAGGCAGGAACCCTTCGGGGTTGAAGCCTGGTTGTTGGATCCGGAGGGCAACGGCCTGTTGCTGCTGGTGTACGGCCCATAAAGTCGCCGCCATGACGGCCTCCCTTGCCTCCCTCGAACACCCCGATCGGGATCAGGCGCTGGCCTCCTTGGCGCAGGCCTGTGATGACTGCCGCCGCTGTGCCCTTGGAGCCACTCGCCAGCAAGTGGTGGTGAGCCGCGGTAACCCGACTGCGCGGCTGATGGTGATCGGTGAAGGTCCTGGAGCCCAGGAGGATGAGCAAGGGTTGCCCTTTGTGGGCCGTTCCGGCCAACTGCTCGACCGCATGCTCGACAGCGTGGGCATCGACAGCAACCGCGATGCCTACGTCTGCAACATCGTGAAGTGCCGGCCTCCGGAGAACCGCAAGCCAACGGCCCTGGAGATGGGGGCTTGCCGGCCATGGCTGGATCAGCAGATCGCTCTGGTGGATCCAGGCGTGATCTTGATGGCCGGTGCCACGGCGGTTGAGGGATTGCTGGGGATCAAAGGCGGCATCACGAAGCTGCGCGGCCAGTGGCGCCGTGGCGAGGGGGGCAGCTTGGAGGGGCGCTGGCTGATGCCGATCTTTCATCCCTCTTATTTGCTGCGCAACGCCTCGAAGGAGCGCGGCTCACCCAAATGGCTCACCTGGCAGGACCTGCAGGACGTGCAGCGGCGCCTGGCCCAATTGACCGCTCCGCTGTGACAGGCTTGCGCCAACCTTTTCGCCCCTCGCGCGCGCTGCTGCCATGACCGCCTCTCTGGCTTCCGCTCCGGCAACCGAGGCAGCGATCAATCCCCGCTACGACACGGTGATTCGTCGCCGTAAAACCCGCAGCGTGCGGGTGGGGGACATCTGGATGGGCAGCGATCACCCGGTGGTGGTGCAGTCGATGATCAACGAGGACACCCTCGATATCGACGGGGCCACCGCCGGCATCCGTCGCCTGCATGAAGCCGGCTGCGAGATCGTGCGGGTCACGGTGCCATCGCTGGCCCATGCCAAGGCAATGGGCGAGATCCGCCAACGCTTGGAGAGCACCTACAAGCCGGTGCCACTGGTGGCGGATGTGCACCACAACGGCATGAAGATCGCCTTGGAAGTGGCGCAGCACGTGGACAAAGTGCGCATCAATCCAGGCCTATTTGTGTTCGATAAGCCGGATCCCAACCGCACTGAATTCAGCGACGCTGAAATCGCCGCGATCGGTGATCGCATCACCGAAACCTTCGAGCCGCTGGTGCAGCTGCTCAAACAGCAGGACAAGGCCCTGCGCATCGGTGTGAACCATGGCTCCCTGGCCGAGCGGATGCTGTTCCGCTACGGCGATACCCCCTTGGGCATGGTGGAAAGCGCCCTTGAGTTCATTCGCATCTGTGACCGGCTCGACTTCCACAACATCGTGATTTCGATGAAGGCGTCGCGGGCGCCGGTGATGTTGGCCGCCTATCGGATGATGGCCGACCGCATGGACGCGGAGGGCTTCCACTACCCCCTGCACCTGGGCGTCACCGAAGCCGGTGACGGCGACTACGGCCGCATCAAGAGCACGGCCGGCATCGCCACCCTGCTGAGCGAGGGCCTGGGTGACACGATTCGCGTCTCGCTCACCGAAGCGCCGGAGAAGGAGATCCCGGTTTGCTATTCGATCCTGCAGGCCCTCGGCCTTCGCAAGACGATGGTGGAGTACGTCAGCTGCCCCAGCTGCGGCCGCACGCTGTTCAACCTGGAGGAGGTGCTGCACAAGGTGCGCAGCGCCACGGCCCATCTCACCGGCCTCGATATCGCCGTGATGGGTTGCATCGTCAATGGCCCAGGCGAGATGGCAGATGCCGATTACGGCTACGTCGGCAAGACCCCCGGCGTGATCAGCCTCTACCGCGGCCGCGAGGAGATTCGCCGGGTGCCGGAAGCGGAGGGTGTCGAGGCCTTGATCACCCTGATCAAGGACGATGGGCGCTGGGTGGATCCCTGACGTTTTCTCCGGTTTTCCCCCTATCTAGCGGCTGGATGAACGGGCTAGCTTGAGTCCACTGCAAGAGCTTCGGGAGCTCACTGAATGGGCAAGGGTGCCCCGCTGATTCGCTCGATCACCAGCAAGCGTCGGCCGATGCTGGTGCTGCTTGGAGTGGGTGCACTGGGCCTGGTGGCTGTGCCGCCCCTGCTGTCACCCAGTGCTGCCTCGCTGGTGAATGACAGTCCCAAGGAGGTCATCGATCAGACGTGGCAGATCGTCTTTCGAGACTATCTGGATATCAATGGCAAGTACACGCCCGATAAGTGGCGCAGCCTGCGCCGCCAGGTGCTCTCCAAGACCTACGGCAGCACCAAGGAAAGCTATGAGGCGATTCGGGGCATGTTGGCCAGCCTCGATGATCCCTACACGCGGTTCATGGATCCGCGTGAGTTCAAGGAAATGCAGATCGACACCTCCGGGGAGCTCTCGGGGGTTGGCATTCAGCTGAGCCTCGACAAGGACACCAAGGAGTTGGTGGTGGTCAGTCCGATCGAAGGCTCACCGGCCTCTCGAGCCGGGGTGATGCCCAAGGACGTGATCGTGTCGATCGATGGCAAGAGCACCAAGGGCATGTCCACCGAGGACGCCGTCAAGTTGATCCGAGGTCAGGCCGGCACCACGGTGAATTTGCAACTGCGTCGCGACGGCAAGCTGGTGGAGACGCCGCTGGTGCGCGAGCGCATCGAATTGCACGCGGTGGAACATCAGATCAACACCAGTGCCGATGGCACCAAGATCGGCTACATCCGCCTGAAGCAGTTCAACGCCAACGCAGCCAAAGACATGGCTTCGGCGCTGAAGGATCTGGAGTCCAAGCAGGTGCAGGGCTATGTGCTGGATCTGCGCAGCAACCCCGGCGGCCTGTTGGTGGCCAGTGTGGCGATCGCGCGCCAGTGGCTGGATGAAGGGGTGATCGTGTCCACCAAAACCCGTGAGGGCATCCAGGATGTGAAGCGGGCCAACGGTCGGGCGATCACGCAGCGGCCTCTGGTGGTGCTGGTGAATGGCGGCTCCGCCAGCGCCAGTGAAATCCTTTCCGGTGCCCTTCAGGACAACCACCGCGCTGTGGTGGTGGGTGAGACCACCTTCGG
>JBEDHJ010000051.1:0-7998 GCA_041174205.1 Cyanobacteriota bacterium
GGTTGCCGCTCAGCACAGCGGTAGCGCGCTTGTAGGCCTCCGCCACCAGCTGACCCACCTCTTCATCGATGGCAGCGGCGGTGTCTTCCGAGAAGTCGCGCTCAGCGGCGATGTCGCGTCCCAGGAACATGCCGCCTTGGCTGCGGCCAAGGGCCACAGGGCCGAGGCGATCGCTCATGCCGAAGCGGGTCACCATCTGGCGGGCCACACGGGCCACCTGCTGCAGGTCGTTGGAGGCGCCGGTGGTCACCTCGTCTTCGCCGTAGACGATCTCCTCAGCGACGCGGCCGCCGAGGGCAACCGCCATCTGGTTCTGGAGATAGGCGCGGGAGTAGAGACCCGATTCCATCCGCTCTTCACTGGGGGTGAAGAAGGTGAGGCCGCCGGCGTTGCCGCGGGGAATGATCGAGATCTTCTGCACCGGGTCGTAGTCGGGCATCAGGGCGCCCACCAGGGCGTGGCCTGCCTCGTGATAGGCCACCAGGCGCTTGCGCTTCTCGCTCATCACGCGGTCCTTCTTCTCAGGACCGGCCATCACGCGCTCGATCGCGTCGTTCACCTCATCCATGGAGATTTCGGTGAGCTCGCGGCGGGCGGCGAGAATCGCGGCCTCGTTGAGCAGGTTGGCGAGATCGGCGCCGGTGTAGCCGGGGGTACGGCGAGCGATCTTGTCGAGGTCGACGTCCTTGGCGAGGGTTTTGCCGCGGGCATGCACGCCGAGAATCTGGAGGCGACCGGCGTAGTCGGGGCGATCAACAACCACCTGGCGATCAAAACGGCCGGGACGCATCAGCGCCGCATCGAGCACGTCGGGGCGGTTGGTGGCGGCCACGATGATGATGCCGGTGTTGCCCTCAAAGCCGTCCATCTCGGTGAGGAGCTGGTTGAGGGTCTGCTCACGTTCGTCGTTGCCACCGCCGAGACCGGCGCCCCGTTGACGACCCACCGCATCGATCTCGTCGATGAAGACGATGCAGGGCGCATTCTTTTTGGCCTGCTCGAACAGGTCGCGGACGCGGCTGGCACCCACACCCACGAACATCTCCACGAACTCCGAGCCGGAGATCGAGAAGAAAGGCACGCCGGCTTCACCAGCAACCGCCTTGGCGAGCAGGGTCTTACCGGTACCCGGAGGGCCCACCAGCAGCACACCCTTGGGGATCTTGGCGCCGACGGCGGTGAAGCGATCGGGGTTCTTGAGGAAGTCGACGACCTCGGTGAGCTCGAGCTTGGCGCCTTCAATGCCGGCCACATCGCCGAAGGTCACCTGGGTCTGGGGCTCCATCTGCACCCGCGCCTTGCTCTTGCCGAAATTCATGGCGGGGTTGCCGCCGCCGCCCTGGGCGCGGCGCAGGAGGAAGAACAGGCCGCCAAGCAGCAGCAAGGGGAAGATCAGTGAGCCGATCGCTTGCTGCCAGGGCTGCGCCTGACGGGAGGGCTCAACGGCAATGTCGACCTTGTGGTCTTCCAGCAGCTTGAGGAGGTCTTTGTCGGGGGCGAGGTTCACCACGGCGCGCTGGCCGTTGTTCTCCACCACCTGCGCGGTGCCGCGATCGGGGGCAATCAGCACCCGCGACACCTCATTGCCCTCAACGGCCTCCACGAAGTCGCTGTAGCGGAGGGTGCGCGGCGCATTGGCCGGGTCAGGACGGTCGAGGAAGGCCGTACCCACGGCGATCACCACCACGGCCAGGAGCACGTAGAGGCCTGCATTACGCCAGCGCTTCTTCACTTGGATCTCCGCTGTGATTAAGGAATGTTAACCGCTCTCAGGCGGCAGCCCGCAGCACTTCAACCACGCTACGGAAGGCGAACCACTCAGGGATCTCCTCACCGCTGCGCAGCATCTTGCGGAACTGGGTGCCGCTGAGCTTCTTCACGTGCAAGCCACGGGCATCGGCATGCTCCGCGGTCACGTAGCCCTCCTCCTCGGTGTAGACGAGGTTGAGCGAGGGCACGGTTTCCATGCCGAGCTCGGGGGCGTTGTCGCGGGCGAAATCCTGGGCCTGGTAGGGGCCGTAGAAGTCGTCGCCACTGATCGACGACTTACAGCCCGCCATGTCGCGGCCAATGATGAAGTGGGTGCAGCCGTAGTTCTTGCGGATGATCATGTGCTGCAGGGCCTCACGGGGGCCAGCCATGTGCATCGAGTAGGGCAGGTAGGCCCAGCGGATGCGGGGGTTGTTCACCTCGGCGGCCAGGCGCTCATAGGTCTGGAAGCGCACTTCGCCGGAGATGTCGTCGTCCTGGGTGGGGCCGCAGGTGGGATGCACCAGCACCACGCCCTGATCGCTCACGTTGGTGGCATCGAGCGCGCGGGTGAACAGCTCGTAGTGGGCGCGGTGGATGGGATTGCGGCACTGGAACGCCACCACGTCCTGGCCCTCGGGCAGGTTGGCGCGCACTTCGGCAGGCGTTTTGCAGGGGAAGACGCGCTTCGGGAGCTCCAGGCCCTGAATGGCACCGCCGAGGTAGTAGCGACCGCGCTCAGTGGCGATCATCTTCACGGCGGGGTGCTCGATCGACGAGGTGCCATAGCAACCGACAGCCTCACGGGCTTTGTCGGGCTCCCACTTGCTCTCCACCGTCATCACCGCCAGCTCCTGGCCGCGGTAGGTGAGCAGCAGCTTGTGGCCCACCGCGATGTCGTCGCGCTGGGTGTCCATCACGATCGGCAGGCCGAAGAGCAAACCACTGGTGGTGCGGTTGGTCTCCACCACCGACTGGTAGTCGTCTTGGTGCATGAAGCCACGTAGGGGCGAGAAGCCGCCCACCATCAGCAGCTCCACATCGCAGGCATTGCGATCGGAGCACTCCACCACGTGATCCACGCCAGCTTTGACAGCCTCGCGCTGGTCTGCCGGCACCCGCAGATCCACCAGGCTGCCGCCATGGGGAGCGATCAGGCCCTTGGGAGAAGCAACGGAGCTGGTCATGGCGGCAGGAGTTCCGTGAATGCGGCCGATTCTCCCAGAGCGTCCGCGGCATGCCCTGCTCCGGATCTCCGTGGAGCGCCCTCGGTAGACAGCACAAAAAAGGGGCCCCGCGGGGCCCCGTGCATGAATCAACAGGAGAAGGAGATCAGGCCTTCTCGAGACGGCCGTAGAGCTGACCGGTGATCTTCACGTCCACGGGATCGTGGCTTCCCATGTCGGTGTCGGAGGGCTGAACGGCGGTGAACACACCTGCGAACTCACCGGTGGAGGCATCCACCTTGGTGATCGAGAGGTTCATTTCGCCGGTGCCATCGATGTAGCGCTTGCTGTTCTCGCGGGCGAGTTCATCGTCCTGACCATTCAGTGCCACCAGGCCCTGGGCGTACTGGACACCGGTGGTGAGGGCACGACCCTTGGGATCCAGGAAGTTGGAGGTGCGGTAGCTGGGAACGCGGTAGCTGCCGTTCAGATCGGTGCTGGTGGTGAGGGCAGCACCATCAGCCGTTGCGTCGAGATCCTTGCTGGAGAAGGTGAAAGGAACTTCCTCACCACCGGGCAGCAGCACGGTGACGATCTGGAAGTCGATACCGCCCTGCTCCTTGAAGTTGATGCCGTTGCCGCTCACCGCCAGATCGCCATACACCTGATCGAGGCTGGTGGTGAAGCGAGTGAGGATCTTGGTGGGCTGGAATTCAGCCTCAACGCGCTTGTTGGCGGGCTCGCCCTTCACATACACCTCGGCGGGGTGCATGCAGATTTCACGAAGCTGATATTTGGCACCCGCATCCAGGCTGATCGAACCCCGAGCCGAATCGGGCAGGGTCGGGCAGTCGTTGGCCAGACCGGTGTTGTGGATGTCGTCGTAGGTGAGGTTGGCCCGGTCAACAGCCTTGGCACCGCCACTGCAAGCGGTGACGAGGGTGAGACAGAGCGCCAGCACGAGGGCCAGCAGGGGACGGAAACGCATGGGGAGAAGCCGGTCTGGCAGGGGATTACCTCGGGTGGGAGTGCGCCCGATGCGGATACTACCGGTGCAAAAAGCCCATTCCGCGTACCATGTCGCGGCTCTCAACAACCTGTATGCGAGAGCGCCAGATCCGGACCGAATGAACGACGGCAGCAACACCGATTCCACGCGCAGCCTGGCGGAAGGCGACTGGGAGGCCCGCCTCAGCACCGAACTGCTGAGCCTCCAGTCGCTGGCCGATGAGGTGGATGGCGAGCCGGAAGCTCTGTTGCTGCTGCTGCGCCGCCTCGAGGAACTGCATCGCACCATTCAGGACGGACCCTTCCGCGCCAGCCTCCCCGCCGACCGGGGCGCACTCTTCAACCTCCTGCAGGGCATGGAAAAGAGCGGCGGCTGGCCCTACATCCCTCGGCTGCAGCTGCGCACCTTCATGGACCTGCTCCAGAACGGCGACGCGGACTCAGCTCTCGCCGCCTAAGGCACTGAGCAAGCGATGGGCTAGCGCCAGCTTGCCCATCGGTTCGATGCGCTGCACCGATTCCCCAGGCCCCAGCAACCAACCCTGATTGGTGCTGCTGGCGAAGCCAGCGCCCGGCTGATCAATCGGGTTGGCAAACAGCAGATCGCAACCCTTGCGCGCGAACTTGGCTTGGGCCTGAGGCAGCACATCGCCGCTGTGGGCGGCAAAGCCCAGGATCCGCTGCCCCGCTGGCCGGTGATGCACCAACTCCACCAGCAGATCGGGCACTGGCTCCCAGCCAGCGGCCAGCGTCTCCGCGAGAACAGCCTTATCCGGCTTGTGATCCAAGCTGGCGCTTGGCCGGTGGTCGGCCACCGCCGCGGCCATGGCGACGGCATCCGCCTGCGGCTGGAGCTGCCGCAACGCACGCTGCAATTCCGCGCCGGTGTTGATCGGATGGGTGCGCAGCCCCTCCAGCCAGGCAGGGTCCAGCTGCAGTGGTCCATGCACCAACTCCACATCGGCCCCTCGCAGCCGCGCCGCCTGCGCCAGAAGCACGCCCATGCGCCCCGTGCTGGGATTCGTGATGCAGCGGGCGGGATCCAACCACTCGCGCGTCGGGCCAGCGCTCACCAACAGGCGGCGTCCTTGCCAATCGCGGCGCCAGCCCCAGCAAGCGAGGCTTTCGAGGGCCAATAACAAGAGCGCAGGCTCCGCCATCCGGCCTGATCCCTGCCGGTCGCAGGCCAAGAGCCCCTCCGCCGGGCCCAATGGCAGGACCCGCTCAAAAGCCTGAAGCTGCTGCCAGTTACCCCTCACGCCTGGTGCCGCCCACATGGCCGTGTTCATCGCAGCGGCGGCGAGCACCGGAGCCTCGGTGGCCAGGAGGGTGGAGGCCAGCAGCGTGTCGCCGAGGCCATGGATCCAGCGGCCGAGCGTTGTGGCACTGAGCGGAGCCAGCAGCACCAACTCCGCCCATTCCGCCAGCTCCACATGCAATGGGCGTGGAGCGGTGTGGCTCCATTGATCCGCATCGAGGAAGCAACGCTCCCGGCTGAGGCTGGCCAAGGCCACGGGGCTCACCAACTGAGCAGCGCTTGGGGTGAGCACACACCGCACCTGGGCGCCCCGCTTGGCCAGGGCACTCACCAGCAGCGGCAGCTTCACCGCCGCGATGCTGCCGCTGATGCCCACCAGGATGCGCCGGCCCGCCAGCGGATCCTGAGGAACGGCCAGATCAGTCCTCATCGAACGGTTCCTGATCCACCAGGTGCACGTAGGGCCGGGCCAACTCGGGGCGATGAATCGCCAAAGCCCGCAGCAAGTGCCAGTCCTGCAGTCCTGCGAACGGGCTCGGGTAGTCGTCGTCCTCGAGACGGCGCGCCAACACCGCCACGGCCTCCTCATCCATCGAGGCGATGAGTTCGGGCGTGATGGCGGCGGGCTGGGTCATGGGGGGAGAGACACCGGGCGGCAATGCCACCAGGAAAGACTGATAAGTTCTCGCCAGAGCCCCGAATCGGGGCCAGCAGGGGAATTAGCTCAGCTGGTAGAGCGCTGCGATCGCACCGCAGAGGTCAGGGGTTCGAGTCCCCTATTCTCCATCCACTGTTAATTGGGTTGCGGCAACGGCCATGAACTGGAGCCCAGAAGCCGAAGCCAAACTCAAGGAAATTCCGTTCTTTGTGCGCCCAGCGGCACGCAAGCGCATTGAGGCCCTGGCCAGCGAAACCGGCAAAGAGGCGATCGACCTAGCCTTTTATGAAGAGGCCAAAGCCCAATTCGGCCAGAAGTAAGGCCTGACGACGCTCGTTCAAAACGCTGTGTGTTTCGGCGCGCTGACCACGGCCTGGTCTCTGCTAGAGGGCGATGCGGTAAAAGGGAGGCAGCAGTCCGTCCCCGGTCGAACGCATGTCGCAGTCCAAGCGCGAGCAGGTGGTGAGCCACCTGCGCTACATCCGCCAGGAACTGCGCGAGATGCATCAGGGCGTGATGGACGACGGCCTCCTGCCTGAAGCCGGCGAAGTGCGCGGCGTGATGGCCCAGATGGAAGCGCTGCTGGAACTGCTGGAGGGCAAAGGCTCCCGCAAGAAAGACAGCGACGGCTGAAGCCAGGACAGCTAAACCCTGATCAACAGCTCCCGCCCACTGCAGCGCACCCGGCTTCAGCAGAGTCTCGGCGGAGCTTGGCCCCGGCTGGAGCAGTGGTCCATCAATCCCTGGCGACGCTTGTCGCTGCTGCTGATCGTGCTGCTGGGCACGTTCTTTCTCGGCAACGCCGTGGGAACGCTCACCGGAGCGCGCGCCTTCCTGGATCCACCAGCTGCTCTGATCTGCGTCGCACTGATTGAGGTCGCCATCCGTGCGCGCAGACCATTGCTTCAGCGCCGTGGTGACCGCCTTGGGCTGCAACTGCTCGACATGTGCCGCATCGGCTTCAGCTACGGCCTGCTGCTGGAAGGCTTCAAGCTGCTCTGATCCCGCAGGCTGATCTCAGCTGGCCGCCATCAAATAGAGAAGCGCCATCCGAATCGGAATGCCGTTGGTGACCTGCTCCTCCACCAAGGAGCGGCTGGGATCATCGAGTAGTGAACCGCTCAGTTCCACGCCGCGGTTCACCGGCCCTGGATGCAGAACCGGCACGCCAGGACCGCATGCAGCCAGGCGCTCATGGGTGATCCCATAGGCCCGGTGATAACTCTCCAGGCTGGTGAGCAGATGCTGGTGCATGCGCTCCTTTTGCAGGCGCAGGGTCATCACCGCATCAGCTCCGGCCAGGGCCCGATCGAGATCACGCTCCACGCGGATCGTGCCGCGATTCAGAACGGGATCACGGGCCTGACCCGGCGGCGGTGCCGCCACGAAATCAGCAAACGCCTCCGGCAGCAGCGTGGGAGGGCCACACAGCACCACATCGGCACCGCAGCCCGTGAGCGCCCAGAGATTGGAGCGGGCCACACGGGAATGCAGGATGTCGCCGACGATCACGATGCGCCGACCGCGCAGGGCCTCTGGCGTGGGGGCCTGGGGCGCGAACTGACGCGCCAGGGTGAACAGATCCAGCAGACCCTGGCTGGGATGGCTGTGCAGCCCGTCGCCGCCATTAAGCACCGCCACACGGTCGCCGCTGGCATCGAGATCCCGGGCCAGGGCAGCGGGCACGCCGGTGCAACGGTGGCGCACCACCAGCAGCTCAGCGCCCATGGCCACATAGGTGCGCACCGTGTCCAGCAGGCTTTCACCCTTGCTCAACGAGCTCGACGAGGGCGAGAAGCTCTGCACGTCTGCCGACAGCCGCTTGGCCGCCAGCTCAAAGCTGCTGCGAGTGCGGGTGCTGGGCTCAAAAAACAGGGTGGTCACCAACCGCCCCTGCAACGCCGGCAGCTTGCGGGCGCCGGAGGTCGGCATCACGCGGAAGCGCTGCGCCAGCTCCAGAACCGTGGCGTAATCGTCGAGCGAGAAGGCCGCCAGATCCAACACATGGCGGTGGGTCCAGTCGCTCAAGGTGGGCCGCAAGAGTCAGCTTCAGGCTAGAAGCCGATCGGCAGTGCGGCCACGTTGAGGGCATCCGCCACCGCGGGTGATCGATCGCCCCTAGCCCGTTTGCTCACGCTGCGGCTGGCGCGCAGATACCA
>JBEDHJ010000052.1:0-2718 GCA_041174205.1 Cyanobacteriota bacterium
GGCTTCGGCGCTGGGATCGGAATCGGCCACGATGCCGCAACCGGCATGGCAGCGCAGCTGATCGCCCTGTTGCAGCAGGGTGCGGATCAGGATGCTGCTGTCGAACCTGCCATCAAAGTCGCGGCGGATCAACGAACCGCAATAGGGGCCGCGGGCGACGGGCTCCAATTCAGCCAGCCTCTGGCACGCCCTCAGCTTGGGCGCTCCGCTGATGGATCCCCCTGGCCAAGCCGCCCGCAGGAGATCCACCCAGCTGCGTTCTGGTTCCAGCTCACCGCACACCACCGAGGTGAGGTGGTGCACCTGGGGGTAACTCTCCAGCCCCACCAGCTGCGGCACATGGATTGAGCCGGGCTTGCACACCCGACCCAGATCGTTGCGCAGCAGATCCACGATCATCACGTTTTCAGCGCGGTCCTTGCCACTGCACACGAGCTCCGCGGCCTGATCGGCATCCTGCTCAGGATCAAGATGCCGCGGACGGGTGCCCTTGATCGGTCGGGTTTCCACGTGCCCCTCTGGGCTCACCTGCAAAAAGCGCTCGGGTGAGGCGGAGATCACCGCTTCTCCTTGAGCCTCTCCGGCAGCCACCACCAGTCCGGCAAACGGTGCGGGGCAACGTTGCCGCAACCGCTGAAACAGGGCCAGACCGGTGCCGCGGCTGGCGTCCGGAAGCGTTGCACTGCAGCAAGCTGTGAGATTGGCCTGAAACAGATCGCCACTTGCGATCAGTTCGCGGATCCGCTCCACGCCGCAGCTGAACCGGTTGGCATCGGTGTGCCACTGCCAGCTCTCCAGCGGCAGCTGCGGGAAGGGTGGCTCGGCCCTGGCACTGGCTTGGGGAAGCGCTTCTAACCAGCTCGCCATCGCCTGCAGCCGCTTGGGATCTTGCCCCTCAAGCCAGAGCTGTTGCGTCACCAGATCGAAGCGCAGCACTGGATCGTGGCGGGCGATCCACAGGCTGGCCATGCTGTCGGCTTTCCAGGGATTGCCCGGCTCCACCCAGGCCGCCGCTTCGTAACTGAGCCAGCCAGACCAATGGCCTGGTCCAAGCTCAGCCAGCACCGCAAACGGATCGTGGGCACCCGCTTCACCGGGCAGCCCGCGGCAGCAGTACTGCTCCAGTGGGTCTGCCGCGAGGGTGGCCCAGCGCCCCAGATCACTGCCGTCGCCATCGAGCCAGATCAGGCCTGGATGGCCCCAGTGCTCGGCGAGCAAGGGCGCCAGGCTGGCGGGTGTGCGCCAGGCCACCGGCAGGCGTGTACTCCCGTGCATCAACGCTGGCTCGAGGAGCTGGCCAGGTCGGGCCGGCCTGCTTCCAGAAGAGCGGCATCGCGAATGCGGCAGCTGTCGCACACGCCACAGGGCAGCTCGCCGCCGCTGTAGCAACTCCAGGTGTCCGCGATCGGCACACCGAGCCGCAGGGCCTCCTGAACAATCCGTGTTTTGCTCCACTCCACCAAGGGAGCCCAGAGCTGGATGCCGTTGCCTTCGCGGCCAGCTTTGCTGGCCAGATCGGCCAGGCGCTGGAAGGCTTCAAGGTAATCGGGCCGGCAGTCGGGGTAGCCGGAGTAATCCACGGCATTCACCCCCAGCACCAGCCGTTCAGCGCCCCGCGCTTCCGCCAGGCTCAGGCCGATGGCGATGAACACCGTGTTGCGGCCGGGCACATAGGTGCTGGGAATCACATCGGCTTGCACTCCATCGCTCGGCACCGCGATGCTGCTGTCGGTGAGGGCCGAGCCGCCCCAAGCCGCAAGGTTCACGTTGATGGTGTGGTGTTCTGCCAGGCCCAGCTGCTCGGCGATGCGTGCTGCGGCCTCGAGTTCACGGCGATGCCGCTGGCCGTAATCAAAGGAGAGACCGATTACCCGCTGCCCGGCTTCCAGGGCCAGGGCTGCAGCGGTGGCGGAGTCGAGACCGCCGGAGAGCAGGGCAATGGCGGTGGACAAGGCTTGGAATCAGGGGCCGAATCCATGATGCCCAGTGGTCTGCATCCTCAGCGCACTCCCAGCCACTTGTGGCTCTGCAGGCTGAGGCGCCAGTTGGGGTGGCTGCGCACGTAATCAATGGCCAGCTCCTGGCCGGTGGCGCTCTGCCAGCCAGGTTGAAGCAGCAGCGCGGGCGTGGGCTGATCGCTGCTGCGTCCTTGGGCTGCCGCAGTGGCCATTGCTTCAGCAAAGGCGAGATCGCTGGCTTCATGCACCACCACCTTGAGCTCATGGCAGGCCACCAGCACCTGAGGCTCCGGCAGTCGGTGCGGCTTGGGGGAGAGGGTGATCCACGCAAACGCCCCTGTCAGCTCGCCCACGCCGCTGGTTTCGAGGTGGAGAGGGACCCCGATCGGTTTGAGGGCTTCACACAGGGGCGCCAGGTGGTGCTCGAGCGGCTCCCCCCCTGTGATCACCACAAAGGCAGCGCCCTCGGCCACTGCGCCTTGTGCCTTCTGCTGCAGGGCTTGGAGCGACACCTGTGGATGCACGTCCTTCGGCCAGGAATGCTTCGTGTCACACCAGCTGCAGCCCACGCTGCAGCCGCCGAGGCGGATGAACAAGGCGCTGCGGCCGCTGTGGATCCCTTCGCCCTGGAGCGAGTGAAAGGTTTCCACCACCGGCAGGGTGCGGGAGTCGCCGGACTCCTCTGCCGTCATGCCGCAGGTGTGGCTGTGGGCAGGCTGCGGCCGATGGCTTCTTGGGGGCTCCCAGGCAGTCGCTGCTG
>JBEDHJ010000053.1:0-5558 GCA_041174205.1 Cyanobacteriota bacterium
CGCAGATCTCACAGTTGGAGCCACTCCCTCTGACAGAAGCGTTCAAAGAGTGCAAAACAAAATTTCTTTCGTCTCGACTTTCCAGGATCTCAGATCCGGTCGTTGCTCCACCTACTGCACACCGACACAACCAACAACCGTGAGAGTCATCGACTGTGTAAAGCAGCAGGCTTCTGCAACTAAAAATTTTTGACGGGACCTCACACCTTCACTGCTCTTTGCGGCCAGCTACTCACTACAGCTCCAACCTCGCGGTCAAATCCTGCAGGCAGCTAACGCAGTGAAAGCGTCAGTTCCTAAACGTTTCAGTTGTCCAGGTGCTCCAAAAACCAACCTCGCCTCTCGGCAACCTTGGCTCTCAGATCCGCGGTCTCTCAACCGCTTGTTGAACCTACATCACCGGGTGTCCCGGCTTTCAGTTCGTCGCGGCCTGTCAGCCGCCTTTTGAACCTACAACACCGATCTCTCGGGCTTTCAGCTCAACCGCGCAGCTCGCCTCTCGGCTCACGCGCAGTCCAAAACCATAACACCGGGTGGCGCTTTGGTGTCAACCCCTACAGAAGGGCTGACGAGAACGCCTGCCATTTCTAGGGTTTGGGGCAAACAGGCCTGAGGCTGGGCAAAGGATGGCCAAGCAGTTCAGCCAGGAACGGCTCCGAGTTCGGCCCAGCTCCCGCGAAGAAGCCGTGGTGAGCGCTGCCCATGAGCATTTCGAGCGCACCTTGATCCGCGTGCGCGGAGAACTGGTGGGGTCCGTGGCAGCCCTAAGCCATCCCGGTGGCAAGGATGACGCCCTCAACTACGGCGAGGTGTTCCTGCGGGACAACGTGCCCGTGATGCTGCTGCTGCTGGTGCAGGGGCGTTACGCCATCGTCCGCAATTTCCTGGAAACCTGCCTGGAGCTGCAGAGCAGCGCCTACCAGACCCGCGGCGTTTTCCCCACCAGCTTTGTGGAACAAGGCGGGGAGCTGTTGGCGGACTATGGCCAACGCTCCATCGGGCGCATCACCTCTGTGGATGCCAGCCTCTGGTGGCCGGTGCTCTGCTGGCTGTATGTGCGTCGCAGCCAGGACTGGGACTTCGGGGCGAGCCAGCGCGTGCAACGGGGTGTGCAACTCCTCCTGGATCTGGTGCTGCACCCCACCTTCGAAGGCACACCGGTGCTGTTCGTGCCCGATTGCGCCTTCATGATTGATCGCCCCATGGATGTGTGGGGTGCACCGCTGGAAATCGAGGTGCTGCTGTTCGGCTGCCTTGGTAGCTGCTGCCAACTGATGGCTCTCGCGCAGAAGAGTCACAACAGTCGCCTGCTCGAGCAGCGGCTGGTGCTCACCCGTGAGTGGAAGCATGAGCTGCGCCGCTACCTGCTCAAGCACTACTGGGTGACGAGCAAAACGATGCAGGTGCTCCGCCGCCGGCCCACGGAGCAATACGGCGAAAGCCAGGCCCTCAACGAATTCAATGTGCAGCCCCAGGTGATTCCTCCCTGGTTGCAGGACTGGCTCGAGAACCGAGGCGGCTACCTGATCGGCAACATGCGCACCGGACGTCCGGACTTTCGCTTCTACAGCCTGGGTAACAGCCTGGCCTGCCTGTTCGAACTGATCACGGCACCCCAGCAGCGGGCTCTATTCCGGTTGGTGATGCACAACCGGGAACATCTGATGGCGCAGATGCCAATGCGGATCTGCCACCCACCCCTTGATGGCCAGGAATGGAGCGAGAAAACCGGATCTGATCCAAAGAACTGGCCCTGGAGCTACCACAACGGCGGTCACTGGCCGAGCCTGCTCTGGTATTTGGGGGGAGCAGTGCTGCTGCATGAACAGCGCTACCCCCAAGCGGATGTGCTGCTGCTGGGCCAGATGAAGGCCATGCTCGAAGAGTGCTACTGGATGCAGCTCAACCAGTTGCCACGCCAGCAATGGGCGGAATATTTCGACGGGCCCACAGGCACCTGGGTGGGACAACAGGCCCGCACCTACCAGACCTGGACGATCGTGGGGTTTCTGCTGCTGCACCACCTGCTGCGGGTGCAGCCCGGTGACGTGGCGCTCCTGGACATCAATCGCAACTGAGGTGACTGGATCAAGGCGCACAAAAAAACCCCGGCCAAAGCCGGGGTGAGGGGGTTGGCTTCGCCGTCTTGATCAGAACAGACCCAGGGTGAGGGACTTGTCGATCGGCATGGCAGCGCCGATGCCCAGATAGATGGTGAAGACAGTGCCGAACAGGAAGGCCGCCATGGCCACCGGGCGACGGAAGGGGTTCTGGAACTTGTTGAAGCTCTCGATGAAGGGCACCAACATCAGGCCCAGGGGAATCATGGTCTGCAGCGCGATACCCAGCAGCTTGTTGGGAACCACACGCAGGATCTGGAACACCGGGTAGAGGTACCACTCGGGCAGGATTTCCAGCGGCGTGGCGAAGGGATCAGCCTTGTCACCCAGCATGGCGGGATCCAGAACGGCCAGTCCCACCAGGCAGGCGATGGTGCCCAGGATCACCACCGGGAAGATGTAGAGGAGATCGTTGGGCCAGGCGGGCTCGCCGTAATAGTTGTGGCCCATGCCCTTGGCCAGCTTGGCCCGCAGCTTGGGATCGCTCAGATCAGGCTTCTTGAGGATGTGCATGAGGGTGACCGGTGGATTGGCCTGGTATCAGGAGGCTAGAAACCGTCCTGAAGGAAACGAGGTTGAACGCGGATCAGCAGGTGGGGATCGCAACAATGCGCAACCCCCAGGCACCTGATGGATTCAGAGGGGACCGGAGATGCCCTGCTTCCGGATCATCAGGAAGTGGATGAGCATGAACACGGCCAGCAGCCAAGGCATCACAAAGGTGTGCAGGCTGTAGAAACGCGTGAGGGTGGCCTGGCCAACGCTCTCACCGCCGCGGAGCAGTTCCACCATGAAGTCGCCCACCACGGGCACGGCAGCGGGGACGCCGGACACGATCTTCACGGCCCAGTAACCCACTTGGTCCCAGGGGAGGGAGTAGCCAGTCACACCGAAGGAAACGGTGATCACAGCCATGGTGACGCCGGTGATCCAGGTGAGCTCACGGGGGCGCTTGAAGCCACCGGTGAGGTACACGCGGAACACGTGCAGGATCAGCATCAGCACCATCATCGAAGCGCTCCAGCGGTGCACGGAGCGGATCAACCAGCCGAAGCTGACATCGGTCATCAGGTACTGCACAGAGGCGTAGGCCTCAGCCACGGTCGGCTTGTAATAGAAGGTCATCGCGAAACCGGTCGCGAACTGGACCAGGAAGCAGACCAGGGTGATGCCGCCCAGGCAATAGAAGATGTTGACGTGGGGCGGCACGTACTTGGACGCAACGTCGTCAACGATCTCCTGGATGTCCAGGCGCTCGTTGAACCAGTCGTAGACGGGCGATGACTTTCCGCCGGAGGCGGGCGAGGAATTCGCCATGCAGCGAGAGGGTTTGGTTGGCAGAGTCTACCGATCACCTCTGAGGGCCCGTGAGCGCTGCACAGCCTTTGACATGGATGGCGCAGCGCCTCCGCCCCCTGCTGGTGCGATGGGCGAGATCGGCTGCCGTGCTTGGGCTGTGCGGGCTCGTGCTGCTCGGATCGAGTGCCGGAGCCGCCCTCGCGCTGAACGACGGCCAGCAGCTGGTGGTGGAGAGCTGGCGCCTGGTGAACCAGAGCTACGTGGATCCTGATCGCTTCGAAACGATCCAGTGGAAACGCCTGCGCCAGAAGGCCCTGGAGCGGCCGATCCAAACCAGCGCCGACGCCTACGACGCCATCGAGTGGATGCTGGCGCCGATCGGCGACCCCTACACCCGGTTACTGCGCCCCACGGATTTCTCAGCGCTGAAGGCCAGCACCCAGGGCAGTGTCAGCGGCGTGGGGCTGCAGCTGGGCATCCGACAGGACGACACAGCCATCGTGGTGATCGCGCCCCTGGAGGGCTCCCCCGCTGCGGAGGCGGGCATCGGCAGTGGCAGTGAGCTGCTGCGGGTGGATGGCATCCCCACTGCGGAGCTGGGTCTGGAGAGCACCGCTGCACGCCTGCGGGGTGAGCAGGGCACAGCCGTGCTGCTGGAGATCAAGCCACCGGATGGCCGGCCCCGCGAACTGGAGCTGCGGCGGCGCCAGGTGGATCTGCTGCCGGTGCGCAGCCGCCTGATCGAGCAAGACGGGCACCGGCTCGGCCACCTGCGCATCACGCAGTTCGCCGAGCCGGTGCCCCAGCAGGTGGCCGAGGCCCTGCGGCAGCTGCAAACGCAGGGCATGGAAGGACTGGTGCTTGATCTACGCAACAACTCCGGCGGCCTGGTGAGCGCCGGCCTCGCGGTGGCCGATCAACTGTTGGATGGCGCCGCGATCGTGGAAACCCGCAACCGCGAGGGATTCAGCGACCCGCAGCAGGCCAACCGCGGCCTGATCTACGGCGGCCCGATGCTCACCCTGGTGAATGGCGGCACCGCCAGTGCCAGCGAGATCCTGGCGGGGGCTCTGCAAGACGACGGCCGTTCCGCACTGCTGGGTAGCCGCACCTTTGGCAAGGGACTGATCCAGACCCTGATCGGCCTCGGTGGTGATGGCAGTGGTCTGGCGGTGACGGTGGCCCGCTACGTGACCCCCAGTGGCCGCGACATCCAGAACCTGGGCATCGAACCCGACGCGTTGCTGCCCCAGCCTGAGCCCCTGGAACCCGGTGGCCCCAACGACCGCTGGCTCACAGCAGCCCTGGATCAACTGAGCCAGCAGCTGGAGGTCGCAGCCTGATGAGCTCCCGCACGTATCACGACCCACTGCATGGAGCGATCCGGCTGGATCGCGACCACCCGGCTGAAGCGCTGGCCATCGAGCTGATCGATACAGCCCCCTTCCAGCGCCTGCGGCGGATCCGGCAGCTGGGGCCGGCTTATCTCACCTTCCACGGCGCGGAATCGAGCCGCTTTACCCACTCCCTCGGGGTACTCGATCTGGCCCGCCGCGCCCTGCGGGAACTCAGCCGCTTCCAACCGGAGCTGGAGCACCACGCCGGCCTGCTCTATGCCGCAGCCCTGCTGCACGATGTGGGGCATGGTCCCTTGAGCCATTCCGGGGAGGAGATGTATGGGCTGCACCACGAAGCCTGGTCAGCCCGCCTGATCCGCGAGCACCCAAGCCTGCAGGAGCCCCTGGAGCGCTTTGCCCCCGGCACAGCCCTTGCGGTGGCTGATCTGCTGGAGCACGGCCGCTCCCCCCATGCCGCCATCAAGGCACTGGTGAGCAGTCAGCTCGACTGCGACCGGCTCGATTACCTGCTGCGCGACAGCTACAGCACCGGCACCCGCTACGGCCAGCTGGACCTGGAGCGGATTCTCTCAAGCCTCACCCTGGCGCCTGACGGCAGCCTTGCCTTGCACCCCAAGGGGCTGATGTCTGTTGAGCACTACTTAGTGGTGCGCAACCTGATGTACCGCAGCGTCTACAACCACCGGCTCAATGTCGTGTGCAACTGGCTGCTCAGTCGCTGCATTGCCGTCGCCCGGCAACTGGGGCCGATGAGCGTCTGGGCCGATGCGGTGATGCAGCG
>JBEDHJ010000054.1:0-9086 GCA_041174205.1 Cyanobacteriota bacterium
CCTCCCGATAGAGCTCGGCGCGGTTGGCGGTGAGGCTGCGCCAGATCGGCTGGTTGCGTTCCCGCAGGTGTTGATCGGCTTCGGTTTGATTCCACCAGCTCTCCGCCCAGGCCAGGATTTGGCCGCCGCAGCGCAGCCACACCTGGCGGCGCAGCAGCGGTGCATCCAGTTCGGCCACCTCGGCCGGCGCCTCAGCGCCGGGGCTCGGGTCGGGCGCCATGGCAATCACCTCCACCGTCACCTCCAGTCCGGTGAGTGATTGCAGGTGTCGGGTGGGGCTGCCATCGCCGAGCAGCAACAGTCGCCAGGGCCCGCTCAGCGCCATGGCGTCGTCGTCGGTTTGGCCGCTGAGCCCTGCGGCCACGGCTTCAGGTGCGGCTTGCCAGAGCGGCACCGGGGATGGCCATAGGTCGGGCCTGTCGAGCATCGGGGTGGTGCGGGGGGAGGCCCGGAGCCTCAGAAACCACTGCTGATGCTGACGCGCCGGCTTATGCCACCGCGTTCGATCACGGCGCTATCTCCGCTGGTGGACACCAGCCGCCAGCCGCTGCTGCCGATGCTTTCGCCCACCAGGGCATTGGTGGAGCTGCTCCCCAACTGAAAGATCGCCGAGCCAGGTTTGCCTGGGATCTGCACCACTCCCAGGAGCTCCGGTGTGGCCGCGCTGCTGGAGGCCGAGCTGCTGAGGGTGATGGTGCTCACCGGTGCAGCTGGGGGTGCTGGCGTCTGCAACGTGCCGTTGAGGGGCACTTGCAGCGGTGCCGCCCCGCCAGATGAGCTCGATTCGAGTTGGCCTAGCTCTTGAATCCAGGGTTCATTCGGAGGAGGCGGTGGCAGTCCGTCGCTGCTGGAGGTTGGCGTTGCTGGGCCTCCGGGCTGCTCTGCTGTCTCCAGGTTGCGGATGCCCTCGAGCAGGCGCAGGTTGCGTTCCTGGCGCAGGTCGTTGCGGGCTTCGTTCCAGCCCTGCCAGAGGCTGAAGCCAGCCACCAGGCTGAAACAGCCCAGCCCGGCCGCCAGCCCAATCGCCAATCGCGGCGGCAGCGTCAGACCCGCGATCTGCCAGGGGCGTTGCCACGGCCCTGCGGCGTCGCGGACCTCCACCTCGATCGGCTCCTGGTCGCTCTGCGCTGCCGGTGCTGCTTGAGGGGACTGCAGCTGTGTGGGTGCGCTGCGGCTGGTGTTCGAAAACACCCGATCCATCACCTGCTCAGCCTTGAGCTCCCAGTAGGCCCGTGAGGTGTTGGTGGGACGGGATGCACTCAAGGGTTGTGGGGTCTGGCTTCGCGGTGCGGCACGACCACAGCTGTATGCCGCAACGTGATCTGAGCCGCACCTTATCGATCCTGAGCGCTGTTGACGAGCTTCTGGCGCCGGCCTTCCAGCTCCAGCCAGAGCATCAGCGCGGTCACGTCGGCGGGGCTCACCCCCGGCACCCGCGAGGCCTGGCCGAGATTCACCGGTTGCACTGAGGCGAGCTTCTCGCGGGCTTCGCGCGAGAGGGTGCCAATGGATGCGTAATCAATGCCAGTCGGGATGGCTTTGTGCTCCTGTTTCTTCACCTGATCGATCTGCTGCTGCTGGCGGGCCAGGTAGCCGCTGTATTTGATGTCGATCTCGGCGCCTTCGCGCACGTCGAGGGGTAGGTCGGCGTCCGCCAGTCCATGGCTCACCAGATCTGTGCTGCGGAAGCCTGGGCGGCGCAGCAGATCGGCGAGGGTGATCGAGCCTTTGATGGCAGCGCCGGTCTGCTCCACCACGGCATCAGCGGCTGGATCGCTCACCTTGAGCCGTACGGTTTGGAGGCGGTGGGTTTCGGCCGCGATCGCCTCCTGTTTGCGGGTGTAGATCTCCCAGCGGCGATCGTCGATCAAGCCGAGCTCGCGGCCTAGGGGCGTGAGACGCCGGTCGGCGTTGTCGCCCCGCAGCACCAACCGGTATTCACTGCGGCTGGTGAGCACCCGGTAGGGCTCTCGCAGATCTTTGGTGATCAGGTCATCGATCATCGTGCCGATGTAGCTGCCTTCCCGCGGGAAGTGCACCGGCTCCTGGCCGCGCAGCTGGCGCATGGCGTTGAGGCCCGCCACCAGCCCCTGGGCTGCCGCTTCTTCGTAGCCGGTGGTGCCATTGAGCTGCCCGGCGGAATAGAGCCCCTGCACTCGCTTCGTTTCCAGGCTGGGCTTGAGCTGGGTGGCGGGGAGGTAGTCGTAGTCCACCGCGTAGGCAGGCCGCAGCATCACGCACTGCTCCAGTCCTGGGAGTGTTCGCAACAGCTCCAGCTGCAGCCGCTCCGGCAGGCCGGTGGAGAAGCCCTGCACATAAATCTCGGGGGTGTCGCGCCCTTCGGGTTCCAGGAAGATTTGGTGCGACTCTTTGTCGGCGAAGCGCACGATCTTGTCTTCGATCGAGGGGCAATAGCGGGGGCCCTTGCTGTCGATGAAGCCGCCGTAGATCGGCGTGAGGTGCAAGTTGTCTTTGATCAGTTGATGGGTGGCCGCGGTGGTGCGGGTGATGTGGCAGCTCATCGGCTCGCCGCTCACCCAGCTGGCCGGATCAAAGGAGAAGTAGCGCTCCTGGGCGTCGCTCGGTTGCTCCTCGAGTTGGTCGAGGGCGATGCTGCGCCGGTCCACTCGGGCGGGGGTGCCGGTCTTGAGCCGACCCATCTGGAAGCCCAGCGCTTCGAGGGCTTCGGTGAGGCCTTCTGCGGCCTGCTCCCCGGCGCGGCCGGCGCTCATCGACTGATTGCCCACCCAGATCTGGCCGCCTAGGAAGGTGCCGGCGGTGAGGATCACGGCGCCGGCGCTGTAGGTGCTGCCGAAGTAGGTGCGTACTCCGGTGATGCGGGCGTCTTCGCCCGGGGTTCCCTCCACCTCGAGGCCCGTCACCATGGCCTCACGCAAGGCCAGGTTGGGGGTGTGCTGCAGCAGCTGCAGCATCTGGCGGGCGTATTGGCGTTTGTCGGTCTGGGCGCGCAGGGCCCAAACCGCCGGGCCGCGGCTGGCATTAAGGATGCGTTTTTGCAGAGCGGTGGCATCGGCCAGGCGGCCGATCACGCCGCCGAGCGCATCCACCTCATGCACCAGTTGGCTCTTGGCCGGACCGCCCACCGCCGGGTTGCAGGGCTGCCAGGCGATGCGATCGAGGTTGAGTGAAAACAGCGCCGTGGAGCAGCCCAGCCGCGCTGCCGTGATCGCCGCTTCACAGCCCGCATGACCGCCCCCCACGACGATCACGTCGAAGTGTTCGGTAGGTGGGGTGACGAAAGGCATCAGAGGGTGGATGGTGTGCCTGCGAAGGTGTCGACACGGTTGTCGCCTCGATCGAATTCTCTCCCAACGGTGAGTCCGGTGACATTCGGGCAGAATTGAGGCCACGCTTGGGCCGCGGGCCGGCCATCTGCATGACTTTCACCTCTGCGTCTGCGTCCCGTCGAGCTCTTGTTCAGACGACCATTCCCCATGACCCGGGCGACTGGTGCGTGCACCGTTTTGGCATGCTCGTCGAGCAGATTCGACGCAGTGGTCAGAAAGTTGATCCAGAGTTCGATGTTGCCTGCCAGGATTACCCAGCTGATTCGTCTGAACGAGCCATCCTGCATCAGCAGCTGAGCGATGGCTATTTCGGCCAGGTTTGGTTGATGGCCCCCGATTTAGACAATGGCCCAGATCAAGACTTTTTTGAGGCTCTAGAAGCTGCTGTGCAAGCGGGTACTCACCTGATCCTTGCGCGTGACCATACCGACCTCGGCTCGAGCCTGCTCAAGCTGAGCGGGCCGCTGCAGCCAGTGACTCGAACGCAGGTCTTTTTGAGAAGTTCTTCCGATCAGCCTGATCTGAATGAATATGTTAACGCGCAATGCCCTGGCATCCAAACTCCTTGCGTGATGACTGGGCAGAATGGTGGTGTTCAGATTTGTCGCAAACGGGCTGATCATCCTTTGTTGGATTTCCAAACCTTGATCCCCGGTCATGTAGTCATGCCTGCACATCCCCATGAAGGAGTCATTCTCAGAACGACCCCCAGTCAGACCGTGCTTCTCTCGAGCTACTCCGTTCGTAGTGGTCGTGAGCAGATCACGGCGATTCTTGACGAAACCAGTGCTGCAGGATGGGTGCTGCACCATTCCACGTTCCATCACTTCGCTGACTTCAACCTTGATGTGACTAAAGGTGCTCCTAGTTTCGTGCTTGATCCTTCTTCCAGCCAGGTTCAGGATTCGCCGATGTTGTTGCAGGATCTCTTTGCCTACCTAGACGCGGTGGTCCGCTTCGCCATGGGCTGACGCTAGGGCGCGGCCAGGTTGCGGAACCGGGTGAACTGGGGCTCGAACAGCAGCTTCACCGTGCCCACCGGGCCGTTGCGGTGCTTGGTCACGATGATTTCGGTGATGCCGCGATCTGGCGTGTCGGGGTTGTAGTACTCGTCGCGGTAGATCATCAGCACCAGGTCGGCGTCCTGCTCGATCGAGCCCGATTCGCGCAGGTCGGAGAGCATCGGGCGCTTGTTGGTGCGGGCCTCCACGCCCCGGCTGAGCTGGGAGAGGGCGATCACCGGCACGTTGAGTTCGCGGGCCATCTGTTTGAGGCCCCGGGTGATGCGCGAGAGCTCCTGCACGCGGTTGTCGGAGCCGCCGCCTTCCATGAGTTGCAAGTAGTCGATCACCACCAGCCCCAGCTCCTTGCCGGATTCGGCCATCAGGCGCCGGCAGAGCGAGCGCATCTCGAGCACGCCAGCGTTGGGTTTGTCGTCGATGTAGATCGGCATCTGGCCGAGGGTGCTGATGCCCTGGCCCAGCAGCGGCCATTCCTCCGGTTGCAGCCGGCCGGTGCGCAGGCGGCCGCTCTCGATCCCCACTTCCATGGCCAGCAGGCGGTAGGTGAGCTGCTCTTTGCTCATCTCCAGGGAGAACACGCACACCGGCAGCTGGTGCAGCTGGGCCACGTTCTTGGCCAGGTTGAGCGTGATCGCGGTTTTGCCCATGGCGGGGCGGCCGGCAATGATGATCAGGTCGCTGCGCTGCAGCCCCTGGGTCATGGCATCGAGGTCGTAGAAGTTCACCGGGATGCCCGCCACCGCTGTGCCCAGCGAGCGGCTTTCGATCTCGTTGAAGGTGGCGGTGAGGATTTCAGCGGTGGGGGTGAGGCCGGTGCTGGGTTTTTCCTGGCTGATGGCGAAGATCTTCTGCTCCGCCTCATCGAGCACCTGCTCCATCGGCTTGCTCTGATCGAAGCCGAGCTGGATCACCTCGTTGCCCGAGCGGATCAGTTGACGCCGTAGGAACTTGTCCATCACCAGGCGGGCCACCTGGTCGATCGAGGCGGTGGAGAGGGTGCGCTCCACCAGTTCCACCAGCCGGCCGCTACCGCCCACCTTTTCGAGGGCGCCGGTGTCCGCCAGCCAGGCGGTCATGGCGGTGAGGTCGGTGGGTTTGCCCTGGCCGTGCAGCATCAGGGCGGTGCGATAGATCTCGCGGTGGGCGGTGAGATAGAAGGCCTCGGGCTGCAGCACATCCGCCACCCGGCTGATCGCATCCGGATCCAGCAGGATGCCGCCCAATACGGCCTCTTCCGCCTCGAGGTTTTGCGGCGGCACGCCATCGGGCATCGCCTCGAAGCTGGCCTCATCGCGGGGCCTGCCGCGGGAGCCTGGCCGGCGGCCCTGGCCCTCCTCAGGGTCAAGGTTGCTGAGGGGAACGCTCACCATGGCCGGGTCGATGCCTGCAGAACAAAAAACCGCCAGACCCTGTAGGGCCTGACGGCAAAGGGGATCGTCATTCTCCCGCGGGTATCGCGGGAGGCAACGCTTGGCTGGAGAAGCCTGATCAGTGGCTCACCACTTCCAGGTTGATCTCGGCGGTCACTTCGGTGTGGAGCTTCACCTGCACCTTGTAGGTGCCGGTGCGGTGGATTTCAGGAACGATGATGTCGCGGCGATCCACTTCCTTCTTGGTGACGGCTTCGATGGCCTCGGCCACGTCGCCGTTGGTCACGGTGCCGAACAGCACGTCGTCACCACCGGTTTGCTTCTTCACGGTGAAGCGACCGATGGTGTCGAGGGCTGTGCGGAAGGCCACGGCCTCAGCCTTGAGGGCGGCTTGACGCTCGGCTTCCTTGGCGCGGCGGTGCTCCACCTGACGCATCACAGCAGGCGTGAGGGGCACAGCCTTGCCTTGGGGCAGCAGGAAGTTGCGGGCGTAGCCAGGGGCCACTTCCACCAGATCGCCGTCCTTACCCAGGCTGAGGACGTCCTCGCTGAGGACCACAGAAACGCGCTTGGCCATGGGATCTACGAACTAACGATCAACGGATGGGCGACTTAGGAGCCTACGCCACCACTCGCAACCCTCCCCACTAGGGGTGCAGGAAGGCGCACCTGGGAGGCCAGGCCAAGGCGCTCCATCAGACGGATGTGCAGCCAGGTCAGGTCAGGCTCGCGGCGGCCCCAGCCATGGCGAGCGGAGTGGGGATAGGCGTGATGGGTGTTGTGCCAGCCCTCGCCAAACGTGAGTGCAGCCACCCAGGGGTTGTTGCGGGAGCCGTCGCCGCTGTCATGCAGGACGTAACCCCAGCGGTGCGTGGCGGAGTTCACCAGCCAGGTGGCGTGATACACGAGCACCAGGCGCAGGGGAATGCCCCAGAGCACCAGGGCCCAGCCGCCGGCACCGGTGGCGGTGCCGATCCAGAACAGCAGGCCGGCCAGGGGCAGCTGCAGCACAAGGAAGTTGTTGTTCAGCCAGCGGTAGTAGGGATCGGCGGCCAGATCGCCGGTGAGGCGCGGAATCGTTCCTTTGGCAGGGATGGGACGGAACATCCAACCCATGTGGCTCCACCAGAAGCCGCGGTGGCTGTTGTGGTGATCCGGTTCCGTATCAGAAAACTTGTGGTGATGGCGGTGCAGGCCCACCCAGTCGATCGGGCCGTGCTGGCAGCTGAGGGCGCCGCAGGTGGCGAAGAAGCGCTCGAGCCAGCGGGGCACCCGGAAGGCGCGATGGCTGAGCAGGCGGTGGTAGCCGATGGTGACGCCTAGACACGCCGTAACCCAATAGAGAACCGCCAGGGTGCCGATGGCGGTGAGGCTCCAGAACTGGGGCAGCAGCGCCACCAGAGCGAGCACGTGGAGGGCGCCCATGAACAGGATCACGGCCCAGTCGCGCCCCTGGGGTTCGGGGGTGACTGGGGTGATGCCGTGGTGCGCGCCGCGCGGGCGGTGCAGGTGCTGCACGCTGCCGGGGCTGGTGATGGTGGCCGTCATGGGCCCTCCGTTTGTTTCCGATAAAATGGTAGCAGTACGGATCCGTATCGCTTGGATTATCGAAGCGAACTCGAAGCAGGTCGCGACGCGTTCGGGCATCTGATCAGGGTTTGGCATGAGCGCAATGGCTGGAGCCAGCGGGTGTTGCCGGCGCTGGCGGAGCGGCTTGATCTGGGCCGCGTCCACAACTCCCAGCTGTCCAACCTGCGCAACCGCAAGCTCGCCTCGCCGGGTCCGGAGCTGTTCGTGGCGCTGGGGCGGATCAATCAGCTCCTCGGCCAAGAGCTGGGTGCCGGCAGGCTGCCCGCGTCGTTGCAGGAGCAGCTCGCCGATCAGCCTGAGTTGCTCGCGGCCCTGCAGGCCTCAGCGTTGCCCCTGCTGGGGGATGACGGCACGGCCCTCGGACCGGCCCAGTTGTTCGAAATCTTCGTGGGGCTGCGGTCGTTGCCGGCGGGCTTCGATCTGCGCATTCAGGCTGCGGAGGCCGCCGGGTTGAGCGCGGCCCTGGCGGAGTTGTTCACGGCCGGCAGGGCCTGGCGGATTTGCCGGGAGCAGGTGCTGGCGGCCTATCCGGCGGAGAAGCGTCAGCGGCGGGAACGCTTTGCTGAGGTGATGGCTGGCCAGCGGGATTTCAGCGCCGAGGAGCTGGATGCGGAGCTTCACGACCTTCGCCGCACCCTGGCGGCCCTTGGGGCCACCCAGGAGGAGGAGCTCAGCGCCGATCAGTTTCTGGAGCTGCTTCGCCAAAAAGCCCAGCTGCAGCAGCAACCGGGCTCGGGGGATGCAGAACCGGATCTGGCGGAGGCGATCCGCCGCCAGCTTCAGGCGGGGTAGCGCGCCTCGCGAATCCGCTTGGCCCAGCCGAGTTTGCGCAGCAGTTTGATGTGCTGCCAGGTGATGTCGAATTCAAACCAGCGCAGGCCATGGCGGGCGCTGGAGGGGTGGGCGTGGTGGTTGTTGTGCCAGCCCTCGCCGAAGCTCAGGATCGCCACCCACCAGCAGTTGCGGGATAGGTCGGGGCAATCGAAGTTGCGGTAGCCGAAGGCGTGGGTGGCGGAGTTCACCAGCCAGGTGACGTGATACACGAGCACCAGGCGCAGGGGAATCGCCCACAGCACCAGGCCGAGGCCGCCGCCATGGACGTTGGCGGCATTGCCGTACCAGTACAGCGCTGCACCGATGGGGATCTGAAGCAGCAGGAACCAGCGATCCAGCCAGCGGTAGAAGGGGTCCTGGAGGATGTCGCCGGTGAAGCGATGTAGCTCCTTGAGGGCGGGGATGTCGTGCAGCATCCACTCGCTGTGGGCCCACCACAGGCCGCGGGCGGCGTCGTGGTGGTCGTTGGGTTGGTCGGAAAACTTGTGGTGGTGGCGGTGCAGACCGACCCACTCGATCGGGCCGCTCTGGCAGGCCAGGGTGCCCATCAGCACCAGCACCCGCTCCACCCACTTGGGGGCCACGAAGCTGCGGTGGGCCACCAAGCGGTGCAGGCCCAGGGTCACCCCCAACACCGTGGTCCAGTAGAGGACCGCCAGCGCCAGAACTCCTTGCCAGCTCCAGTACTGGGGCAGCAGGGCGAACACGGCGCCGATGTGGATCGCCAGCATGAAGCCGGTGGTGCCCAGTTTGTATTTCTTCTGGCTGCGCGGCAGAGGCGCGCGGGGCACCACCAGTGCCGCACGCATCCGGGTTTCCTGGGCTTCGCTGTAGCTGCCTGAGCCACCCTCCAGGTCAACGCTGATGCGCTGGGTGCGTGCCGCGGAAGCGGCATCTGGGGCTATGACCAAAGTGAACTCCTAGGGGATGCGCAGGCTCTGGTCCGCTTGCGGGCCCCGGGG
>JBEDHJ010000055.1:0-4181 GCA_041174205.1 Cyanobacteriota bacterium
GGCGAGGCGGCCAATGACGGTCAGCAGATCACCCGCAAGCAGGTTCGCCAGCTCACCGACGAATTCACGGCGGCCACCAGCCCATTGCTGCCGGAGGAAATCCGCCAGCGCACCGCTGAAAATCTGCTGCCCCCCAAGGCGGTCGCGCCCCTGGTGAAGGAGCTCGCCAAGTTGCCGGATGAGCAGCAGGAAGACCTGCGTAAGGTTTTGCGCGATGAGCCTGAACTGGAGCGGGTCAAGGATGTGACCAGCACGGCCCGTTGGCTGAGCAAGGCCACCGAAGCGGGGTTGTCAGTGCGGGCCTTCCAGCAGGGTGAGCTCGACTTTGACAAGGCGATGCAGGAGGCCCTGCGCCTGGATGCCCTGGGTCTGTTGGCGGATGCGGTGGGGCAGGCTCAGGCCCTCGAGTCGGCCGTGCTGAAGCTGCACACCAGTTGGCGACGGTTGAATGGCCTGCAGGAGCGCCTCTGGGTGGAGAGCGGGAGCAGCACGCCCCATCTGCGCGAATTGCTCACGGCCCTGCAGACCCTGAGCGGCAACACCATGCGGGTCTCGCTTGGCGAGTTGGCAGGTGGCAAACGGGTGCGGTTGCAGCTGGTGGAGGAGGCGCCCGATCAGCTGGAGGCCCCGGCGATTCCAGTGATGGTGCAGGCCGGCTGAGGCCGGTGTGATGGCAGATCAACTCGAGCAGGCGCTCCAGGAGCACTTCGGCTGGGGGAGCTTCCGGCCCGGTCAGCGGCCGGTGGTGGAGGCGATGCTGGAGGGTCGCGATTGCCTGGCGGTGCTGCCCACCGGCGCCGGCAAATCCCTCTGCTACCAGCTGCCGGCTCTGGTGCGCGGCGGGCTGGTGTTGGTGATTTCACCGCTGGTGGCCCTGATGGAGGACCAGGTGCAACATCTGCAGCGCCGCGGCATTCCGGCGGCCTGTTTGCACCGCGGTCTCGATCCAGCACGCCGCCGCGATTTGCTGGCGCGGGTCCGCACGAATCGGCTGCGGCTGATCTACCTGGCACCCGAGCGGCTGCAGGTGGAGGCCACGCGCCAACTGCTGGAGGACATCCATGAGCAGGGGCAGTTGGTGGGGGTGGCCATCGATGAGGCCCACTGCATCAGCGCCTGGGGCCACGACTTCCGTCCCGATTACCGCCGCCTCGGGCAGCTGCGGCGGCTGTGCCCCGGGGTGCCGCTGGTGGCCCTCAGTGCCACCGCCGCGCCGCGGGTGCGGGCCGATCTGATCCGCATGCTGGAGTTGCGGCGGCCGCTGATTCAGGTGCGTTCAGCTCGCCGCGACAACCTCGCCTACGCCATGCGGCTGCGCCCGGCCGACCCCCTTCCCCAGGTGCTCGAAGCCCTGGCGGAGGCCCGCGGGGCGAAGTTGATCTACGCGCGCACCCGACGCTCGGTGGAGAGTTGGGCGCGGCGGCTGTGCGATGCCGGGGTGGAGGCCATCGCTTATCACGCGGGGATGGATCCGGAGAGCCGGGCCCTTGCTCTGGCGCACTTTCAGGACCACGCCGCCCCCGTGCTGGTGGCCACGGTGGCCTTCGGCATGGGCGTGGATCGCCCGGATGTGGGATTGGTGCTCCACCTGGATCTGCCCGCCAGCCCTGAGGGCTACCTGCAGGAATCCGGCCGCGCCGGCCGCGATGGCCTGCCGGCCCGTTGCCTGGTGCTGTTCGATCCCGACGACCGCACCAGCCTTGGTTGGGCGATCCGCGCTTCGGCGGAATCGGTGAGTGATCCCCAGGAGCGGCAGCGGGTGGAGCTGGCCCAGCAACAGTTGCGGCGCATGGAGGCGGTGGCGGAAGGTCCGGCCTGCCGCGAGCACGCCCTGCTGCTGGCGGTGGGAGAGCTGGTGCCGCCTTGCGGCCGCTGTGATCGCTGCAGTGAGCGGCAGGCCCTGAGCGATTGGTCGGAGCAGGCGTCGGAGGTGTTGGGCCTGCTGGAGCAGCGGGGTGGCGTGGATTTGCGCAGCCTCGGGGAGGATCTGGCCCAGGCCGAAGGCAAGGAGGTGGAGCGCTGGCGTTGGTTGGCGCGCCGGTTGGTTCAGGAAGACCTGATCGCCGAGAGCGACGACGGCAGCCAGCGTCTTTGGCTGCGCCCGGCGGGCCGCCGCTTCCTGCGGCAGCCCTGGCCCCTCAAGCTGACGGCCTGATCAGCCGCCCTTGGCGGTGCAGAGATCGTTGATCAGCTTGTGCTCGAAATCGCTCTGCGGGGCATCCCAGGTTTTCCAGGTGCCCGATTGCCCCGTGGCGTTGAGCCGCTTGGCGTTGCAGTTGATCGCTAGATAGAGGGGCTGGCCATCGCTGTTGAGGCTGGGGGCCACATAGCTGCCGCCCATGGGCTGCCAGTTGGCCCAGTCCACTTGGAGCGGGCCATAGCTCCGCCAGTCCGGCGCGGAGGGTTTGGCGGGCTTGGCGGCGGCAGTGGTGGTGGGTTTGGCGGCCGGTTTGGGTTCGGGCTTCGTTTCGGGTTTCACCGTTGCTGCCGCCACCGTTGTTGATGCCACGGTTGCTGCTGCCAACGTGGTCGCTGCTGGTGTGGCGGGCTTGGCGGCCGGTTGAACGGCTGTCGTGGTCTGCGGCTTGGGCTCGGGTTTCGGCTCCGGCTTCACGGCAACGGCCGTTGTGGCCGGCTGTACCTGGGGTTTGGCGGCGGGCTTGGCGGCAGCGGTGGCTTGCGGTTTCGCGGCGGGCTTCGCTGACGGCTTGGTAGCGGCTTTGGGGGCGGGTTTGGCTGCTGGTTTGCTGGTGTTGCGCAGCTTCAGGGTGCTGCCCGCCTCCAGGCTGTCCGGGTCCTTGAGGTTGTTGAGGGCGACCAGGTTCTGCATCGAGACGCCGTAGCGATCGGCGATCACCGACAGGGTTTCGCCGCTCTGCACCTTGTGCTGGCTGGCGGCTTTGTTCACCGCGGCCGGCTTGCTGGCGGTGGTGGTGCGGGTCACGGGCACCTGGATGCGGCTGCCGGCCAAGAGGCTTTGGGCGCTGTTGAGGTTGTTGAGCTGCATCAGGCGCTGCACGGAGGTGCCGTAGCGCTCCGCCAGTTCCGAGAGGGTCTCCCCTTGCTTCACGGTGTAGTTGGCGTTGACTGTGGTCGTGCGGGAAGCACTGCCGCTGGCTGCGCGGCCGCCACCACCGCCTGGCACCTGGATGCGACTGCCGGCCCAGAGGTCCTGCGGACTGCGCAGGTTGTTGAGCTGCATCAGGCGCTGTACGGAGGTGCCGTAGCGCTCAGCGATTTCGGAAAGGGTTTCGCCCGGTTTCACGGTGTAGTTGCCGCTGCCTGAGCTGCTGGCACCGCCGGGCACCTGGATGCGACTGCCGGCCCAGAGATCCTGCGGGCTGCGCAGGTTGTTGAGCTGCATCAGGCGCTGCACGGTGGTGCCATAGCGCTCAGCGATTTCCGAGAGGGTTTCGCCCGGTTTCACCACCACTTCTCCGGCCAAGCCCGGCAGGGGCAGCAACAGGGCCAGGGCCAGGAGAGCTGCGGAGCGGCGGCGCATCGGTGCATCGGCGATCGACTGGTCGCACCATACGGGCCTTGATGCGGGGCGCCAGTGCTTCTTTGATAAGGCGTGGCAATGGGTTGAACGCCTAACCGAGCAGCCGGCGGATCAGCGGCAGGGTCCCCCCATAGGGCGGGTAACGGAAGGGTGCATCCAGACGGAAAGGCCGGCGCAGCACGCTGCGTTGGTGGGAGAAGGTGCGGAAGCCTGCTTCGCCGTGATAAGCGCCCATGCCGCTCGGTCCCACACCGCCGAAGGGCAGATCCGGCACGCCCACCTGCAGCACCACGTCGTTGAAACAGACGCCGCCAGAACTAGTGCCTTCCAGGATGCGCTGCTTGGCCTGTTGCTGCTTGGTGAACAGATACAGCGCCAGGGGTTTCGGGCGCTGATTGATCAGCTGGATCGCCTGCTCCAATCCATCCACCGCGAGCACCGGCAGCAGGGGGCCAAATAGCTCGTCCTGCATCAGCGGGTCATCGAGGCTGTCAACCCGGATCAGGGTGGGAGCCATGCGCCGGCGGATTGGGTCGCTCTGCCCGCCGCAGATCACCTGGCCGCGGCTGCGGGCTCCCTCCAGCAGTCCCTGCAGACGCTGGAACTGAGCGTCGTTCACGATGCTGCCCAGATCGGGACTGTGCAGCGGATCGGCTCCAAAGCATTCCGGGATTCGGGC
>JBEDHJ010000056.1:0-15480 GCA_041174205.1 Cyanobacteriota bacterium
GGTGTGGGGCTCAATCCACGCGATCAGCGCCGGCCGTGGCCGAACCGCGTCCATCTCAGAGAGGAACTTCTCGCGTTTGGTCTGCGTCTTGGCGGTCGTGAGCGCGTAGTCCGAAAAGCCAAGCTGAGTGCCGACTATCCACCCAGTCCTCGACTGGAATTAAGAAGGCTATTGTCCCGCAGATGGACTGTTGTTCTTTCAAGGTCTGCCTAGGGGCGGAAGTCTCCAGATTCACCTCGCCAGTGCTGTGGTTATAGGGGTATTGAGCACAAAGCGGTTGGGGCCGAATCCAGCTCAACTGATCCAGTCAGGGTTGAAGGTCTGCACTCCTAGCAAATGGATCTTGAGCTCAGCGCGTCCATCGCCGTTGGTATCACCAAGAAGCCATCCAGCACGGGTGAAGCGCAGCTCAGGGACACCCCTGTCGCTGAACCGCTGGGAGCCGATGAAGATCCAGCCCGGGTTGTCAAAAGGATTGTCCCCGTCGAGGATCGCGTTGAGCCCTAAACGATCGCCTCTTCTTCCCTGGAAGTCGGTGACCGTGTCTGCCCAATTGCGGCGGCAGTCCTCGGCTTGGTAAGCGAAAAAATCGGCGCTCTCTCCACCACTGAGCCGATCAGAGCCTTTGCCTCCGGCGATCCAATCGTGACCACCTTGTCCACTGATCCTGTCGTTGCCGCTATCCCCACTGAGAGCGTCGTTACCTTCTCGCCCCACCAGCCGATCATTGTCCCCCAGTCCGATCAGCTGAGTGTTCTTGTCATTGGCGACCAGAAAATTGGGCTTCATGTTGCCGATCTTTTGCTCATCCAGGGTGGCCGCTTCGATGGCGTTCTGGTGGGCTTGGAGCGTGAGTGCCATGGCCCTCGCGGCCATGGCCTGACCATTTTGGGTGTTGTGGATCTGGTCGAAATAGAGAAATTCGTTGGTCTCATCAACCGATAATGGCTGATTCTCTCGCTGGGCGTAGTCGATGGTTTTGTTAATCCCGTAAGTAGCGAAGTTGCCCAGCTCCTCACCATAAAGATTCCAATTGGTCCCGAACTCGGGTGAGTGGTACATCACGGCCGCGTAAGGGAACTGCGCCGACAGCTCCTACATCATGGCGGCATAGTCCTTCTGGAACTGCTCCAGCCCCCCAGCCAGCACGAAGGTTTTCCAGGGTTTGATCCAGTCAGGGGCATTGGGCTCGCTGGCCTGCAGCAAAATCGCAGTCAGGAACGGCATCTCGTAGGGCTTCCCATCCACCAGACCCTGGAAGTCGGCCAAACCAAAACTCATCAGCTGGCGCACACCCATGGTGCGCAACTGAACAGTGAGATCCTGGCGCATGTTGGCCATCACTGATGCCAACACCCCCTCAAGGTCCGGGTTCTGCTGGATGTAGGCAATCAGCAGATCATTGGAACCCCCCTGGGTGAGGGTGAGCTGATTCGAGGTCGGCTTCACCCCTTGAGCGATGGCCTGCAGAATCTGGTTCTGAACCCCGGTACTGGCCAGCTCTGGGATCGCAGTCGAGAGCGGCGTGCTGGTGCCCGGCACCGTGATCACGTCGTACAGGCTGCCAGTGCTGCTGGTAGCGCCTCCGATCGCGAAGGAGGGGCCACCCACTGTCCCGAGACCAGGGATAGCCACATAAGGATTGGCTACCTGGTAGTAGGGATCTGGAACCTCAATCCCTGATGGTGGCGTCTGGGAGGGAGTGGTCAGGCCCAAAAGTCCGCGCAGATCCAGCTGGGACACTGCATTGGCATTGCTGAAGCAGACACCGCTCCAAGCAGGCAGAGCCGTCGGTGCCAGGAGCGTTTTCTGCACATAGGCCGCCTCTGACCCGTAATCGGTGAGGCTGTCCCCGAAAACGAAAAGCTGATTAAAAAACGCGTTGAGGTTCAGCGAGGACAGAGGGGCCATGGGGGTTGCCTGCCTTGGAGAGAGTGGAAGCCGAAACCAGTGATCTGATCTTCGATCAGTGATCAGGCGGCTGCAGCAACCGCAGCTGTCGTTGATCTTGGAGCTGATCGCTGGTCTTGTCCAAATTGGTCATCGAAAGTTCAGAGAAGATGCGGCGGCTGTCGAGCTGCCACTCCTCCTGCTGCTCCAGGGCAACGCAACCACCAGGCGGATGATCACGGCATGATTGGAGAAGAGGACAACAACGCCAGTGCGACGTTTGATCTTCTTGTTGAGATGCTCCCAAAGGTCAACTGATCAAATCTGGAATTAAGAAGCCTCTGAATAATTGAGCGACCAGGGATATACTCCCTTCATGCTCAGTGACCAAAAAGACATTTGTTGACACAAGGATTAGTTGATTAGGGAAGACCACGGCCGGCTCCATTGACCGCGCGCACGGCTGTATGTGCTGGACTAATATTGATGAGAGCATTGCTGTTTGTTCTCACATAGGTGACACCCATGTTCGTTCGATGAGCTATGTAAATCTGAATTATTGATCTGAATCATGGGCTGCCTTGGCAGGCCAGCTGATCATCTGGTCAGGCAGCTGACGCCTATGCCTCCGTCTCCGTGGCATTAGCGCTTGGTCGGCTGTCCAGAGGTTCCCAAACCTCAGGCCAGCAACAACGCGCCGAGCATCAGCAAAAGCAACGGTGGCAGGGCTTGCACCTGCTGCGATGCCAGGGGAAGACCTAGAGGAAGCGATGGGTCGATAGCACTCATCAGCGCGCCGCCGATCAACAAACCAAGACTCAGCAGCAACACGCTCCATCCCACCGCAGGCAGGAGTCGACTGATCCGGCGTTGCAAGGACACCACAGTGAGGACTGTGGCGAAGGCGAGCACCAGCTCAGCATTCGCGGGAGGGCTAACAAACAGAGCCACGAGCAACACAGCACCCACCGCCAGCGGCAACCAGAGATCTCGCCCCTCCGCTAGAGCCAACCTGGGAAGGGCTGGTGTGGGAAGGGTGATCGCCGGTTTTGGTAAGGCCGGCAAACTCGGCAAGGCAGGAAGACTGGTCTTCGCTGCAGCACTCGTGCTGTTGGGGCGCGCTGCCTCCCGCTGTGACGCATTCAGAGCTGCCGTGCTGACCTTGCCCTGCTGCCGCTCCTTGAGCCGATCCATCAACACGGCGTCATAGGCGGCTTCGATGCGCGCCCGAGCCATGGGTTCCTCACCCACTTCAGCCAGGCGGGCCTGCTTGGCAACCTGAACCTCGTCGAAGCTTGCATCGGAGCTGATGCCAAGGCGCTCGTAGGGATTCAGCGAGCCGGGCTGGGCAGGGCCTCCGGTTGGATCAGTTCCCTGGGTCATGCCGCGGCTGGAGATGTCAGTGCGATGGGTCCAGCCTAGAGAGGAAGAGCCGCTGCAGTCTTGGCTCAGAACAGGGGTTCGCTGTGGCGAAAGCCACCTTCGAGCTGCAAACGGCGACGCTGCTGCTCGGCTTCATCCCGTTGCAACCAGCAACGACGCTTGAGCAGGGGCATCTGCGGCGGCAAATGGCTGCCTTCACGCATTTCCACAGAGGCAGAGCCCGGGGTGGAGCCGGGCACAAAGTTCACGTAGTCGCATCCCCCATCGTTGCGGGGTCGTACAAGCCAGAGGGGCCTCGCCATCGCCAGAACCGCCGTTGTGACCTTTCTTCGTAAAGATTCTGGCGGGCCGATGGCTCTGCCGTGGCTGCCACGCGCTTAAAGGGCGATCGGCTCCACTCCACTCACCACCGGCGCCACGGCGCTCAGCTCGAGATCCGGATGGTCCTCAGCCAATTGGTTGAGGTTCCACTCGTTTTTGAACAGCAGCACTGGCCGGTCCCAGGCATCGCGCACGGTTTTGCAGTTGAAGATGCGGCCCACCTGCTCAAGGGCCGGCCATCCACCCACCACCCAGCGGGCCACGGAGAAGCCCAGGGGTTCGAGGCGGGTCTGCACGCCGTATTCGTTCTCGAGGCGGTATTGCACCACCTCCAGCTGCAGCTGACCCACCGCCGCCAGGATCGGATCGCGCTTGCTCTGGTCGGTGTCGTAGAGGATCTGCACCGCGCCTTCTTCGCGCAGCTCATTGACGCCCTTGCGGAAGCTCTTGAACGCCGAGGGGTTGGGGTTGCGCAACCAGGAGAAGATCTCCGGGCTGAAGCAGGGGATCCCCTCGTATTCCACCTTCGGCCCCAGATACAAGGTGTCGCCGATGGCGAACATGCCCGGGTTGTTGAGGCCGATCACATCACCGGGGTAGGCGTCGTCGACAACCTCCCTGTCTTGGCCGAAGAGTTTCTGGGGGCGGGAGAGGCGGATGGTCTTGCCGGTGCGGGCGTGCTGCACCGTCATGTCCTTCTCAAACTTGCCGCTGCACACCCGCACAAACGCCACGCGGTCGCGGTGGCGAGGGTCCATGTTGGCCTGGAGCTTGAACACAAAACCGCTGAAGCCTGGCCGCACCGGCTCGATCTCCCCAGCGCTGCTGCTGCGCGGGATGGGCTTCTGAGCCAGCTCCAGGAAGGCATCGAGGAACGGGCGCACGCCGAAGTTGGTCATGGCCGATCCGAAGAACACCGGGCTGAGCTCGCCGGCGTGCACCAGCTCGAGATCCAGCTCATTTCCAGCAGCCTCGAGCAGCTCCAGCTCCTCCAGCGCTGCATCGAGCAACTCGGGCTCCACCGCTCCGCTGTGGCGCGCTTCCTCCACGCTCAGCACCTTCTCTTCTGAGGTGCGGCCGCGCTCGGCCCGCAGAAACAGGATCACCTCCTTGCTGCGGCGATCGATCACCCCGCGGAAGCGGTCGCCGCTGCCGATCGGCCAGTTCACGGGCCAACAGGCCAGTCCCAGCTCCTGCTCAATCTCATCGAGCAACTCCAGGGGCTCCCGCCCCGGCCGATCCATCTTGTTGATGAAGGTGAAGATGGGGATGCGCCGCATGCGGCACACCTCAAACAACTTGCGGGTCTGGGGCTCGAGGCCCTTAGCCGCGTCTTCGAGCATCACCGCGTTATCGGCGGCTGCAAGGGTGCGGTAGGTGTCCTCCGAGAAGTCCTGGTGGCCGGGGGTATCCAGCAGGTTGATCGTGCTGCCGCTGTAGTCGAACTGCAGCACGGTGGAGGTGATCGAGATGCCGCGCTGCTTCTCCAGCTCCATCCAATCGGAGGTCACCTTGCGCTGCTCGCCCTTGGCCTTCACGGCACCGGCTTGCTGAATCGCACCCCCGTAGAGCAGCAGCTTCTCGGTGAGGGTGGTCTTACCTGCGTCGGGGTGAGAGATGATCGCGAAATTGCGGCGCCGCGCCACGGCCTCAGCCAGGGCCTGGAGCTCGGGGGTTGCGGCGGGAGCAGAGGTGCTGGTCATCGAGCCAGCCTCTCAGAGCAGGCGGCCAAACACTTCCAGGTAGCGGTCTTCGACGGCAGCCACCTGCAACTGATCCGCTAACGCTGCGGACTCAAGCTGCAGCTGCACCTCCTCGGGTGTGAAGGCCGCATGCAATGAAGCGATGTAGTCGTGCTGCAGCACCAGCGGCGCATCCGCGAGATAGCGCTGCTGCAAGGCGAGGACCGCGTCCGGCGACTCTGGACGCCTTAGATCCTTGATATAGATGCACGCGCCTGGGGCGGACAGCTGACGCAACGCCCGCCAGAGCACAGAGGGATCGTGCAGATGGTGCAACAGGCTGTTGCTCACCACCGCTGTGAACCCTGCCGGCAACGCGGCATCGGGCAGACAGCGCTGCTCGAAGCGCAGCCGCGGCTGCAGGTCTGGTCGATGGCTCAGCTCCTGCAGAGCCGGAGCCAACATCGCCGCGGCACCATCGAGACCCAACACCTGCGCCGCGGGAAAACGATCCGCCAAGCGGAAGCTGATGTTGCCGGGACCGCAGCCGAGATCCACAACTGCCTCGCCAAGGCCAGAGGGGAAGAGCTGCACCAGCCGATCCACCACGGCCTGATCCCCGGCACTGAAATCGGCGGCGGCGTAGGCAAGGGCCTGCTCCTGGCCCTCCATCAATTCCGGTTCAGGCGTGCGATTCATCAGCAGCGGCTCCAGAGCACGGATGCAGACCCATTCTCTGAACTGCACCGTCAATGGTGGCAACGGCTGCTTGCAGACCCCACCAGTGGCGTTATGGTTCCACCACGCCTTAGGCCCGCCGCACGTGACCCTGTCAGTACCTGGACCCAGCACAACAACCGTGAGCGCAGCGCTCAAAGGGCCCAGGCCTGATTTCCCGGCCACAGCACCCGCGGCCAACCCCGTCTTCTATCGCACTTATTCCCGCAAGATCGCCGGTGGTCGCGAGAGCTGGCAGCAGGTGGCCGAGCGCAACCTGGGAGGCCTGCGCAAGCTTGGGGATCTCAACGAGCAGGAGGTGGAACTGCTGCGCCGCATGCAGCTCGAGCAGAAGGCATTGCCGTCCGGCCGTTGGCTGTGGATCGGCGGCACCCCTTGGATCGAGCAGCAGCACAACTTCTCCGGCGCCTACAACTGCACCTCCACCAACCTGGTGGATTGGGAAGCGTTCGGGTTGATGATGGACCTGGCGATGATGGGCTGCGGCACCGGCGCCATCATTGAGCCCCATCTGATCAGCCGCCTGCCGGTGGTGCGCAACCGCCTGGCCATCCAGGCCGTGAGCGACATCGGCGCCACCCCAGCGGCCCAGCGCCAGGAGCACACCAGCCATCGCATCGATGGCCAGCAGGTGTTCATCAAAGTGGGCGACACCCGCCGCGGCTGGGTGGACAGCTACCAGCTGCTGCTTGAGCTCTGCAGCGACGAACGGTTCGATGCCAGCGCACCGATCGAGATCCATGTGGATCTTTCGGATGTTCGCCCCGTCGGCGAAACCCTTAAGGGCTTCGGCGGCATGGCCAACCCCGTGAAGCTGAAGGATCTCTATGGCCGTGTGGCCCAGATCCTGGCCAAAGCCCTGGGCCGTCAGCTCACCTCCGTGGAGTGCTGTCTGCTGATCGACGAAGCGGCCGTCACGATCGTGGCCGGCAACATCCGACGCAGCGCAGGCATGCGCCAATTTGCGGCCGACGACCTCGCCGCCTCCGCCGCCAAGGACAACCTCTGGCAGCAGGACAGCGACGGCAACTGGCGCATTGACCCGGAGCGTGACGCGCTGCGGATGGCCAACCACACCCGCGTCTTCCACAGCCGCCCCAGCCGGGAGACCGTGCTGGAAGCCGTCACCAAGCAATTCCATTCCGGTGAGGGCGCCATCCAGTTCGCGCCGGAAGCGATCGCCCGCTCCAACGCCGATCTGCTGCACACCCCTGAACTGCGCGCAGAATTCATCGAGATCTATTGCGACCAGGGGCGCGAAGAAGCCGGCCGCTGGCTCACCACCCATCACCCCGAGCTGAGCGCAGCAGAGCTCGAGCATCGCCTTGGCCGCTACGGCCTCAACCCCTGCGGCGAAATCCTGGGGGCCGACTTCCACTGCAACCTCGCCGAAATCCACCTCAATCGGATCGATCCTGAGGATCTGGTGGCCCAGGAGGAAGCCTTCACCGCTGGCGGCCTGGCCGTGGCCTGCCTGCTGAACCACCGCTTTGAGGTAGAGCGCTACCGCCAGAGCCGCGCCTGGGATCCGATCGTGGGCGTGAGCTTCACCGGCCTGTTCGACTTCTTCGTGCATGCCTTCGGCACCCCCTGGCTCACCTGGTGGGAAGCCGGACGCCCCGACACCGAGGAGGGCCGTGCCTTCAAGGCCAAGGAAGCGGCCTATCTCAGCCGCTGGAAGGAGATCGTGAACAAGGCGGTGTGGGACTACTGCGATCGCCATGGCCTGCGACGCCCCAACCGCTGCACCACCGTGCAGCCCGCCGGCACCAAGAGCCTGCTCACCGGTGCTTCACCCGGCTGGCATCCCCCCAAGGCGCAGCGCTTCATCCGCCGCATCACCTTCCGCAAGAACGATCCGGTGGCGCTGGCCTGCATGGATTACGGCTACACGATCGTGCCGTCACAGAGCGATAAGGACGAACAGGGCCGCCTGCTGGACGATCCCTTTGATCCCCGCTGCACCGAGTGGCTGGTGGAGATCCCCACCGAAGTGAGCTGGGCCAACATCCCTGGCGCCGATGCCGTGGAGATCAACAACTTCTCCGCCATGGCTCAGTTCGACTTCTATATGCAGGTGCAGCAGCACTACACGGCTCACAACACCTCCGCCACCGTGGAGTTCCGTGAGCACGAGGTGGAGCCGCTCGCCGACGCCATCCATCAGGCGATCGAAAACGGTCAGGGCTACATCTCGGCCGCCCTGCTGGCACGCTTCGATGCCAACGCCACCTTCCCGCGCCTGCCGTTCGAGCCCATCGATCACGCCACCTATGAGCGCCTGCAGAGTGAGGTGGTGGAGCGCCGCCGCACCAGCGACTTCTTTGAAGCCCTGCAGCGCTACGACAGCGGCGAACTGATGGAAGCCGGCCCTGCGGGATGCGATTCCGACAAGTGCCTGCTGCCACTGGCGAAGCCGGAGAACTGATCGATCCGGTGCCACTGCTGATCCGCCTGGGGCCAGCCTTGCTGCTGGCCCTTGTTCCCATGGGTGTCGTGCGCAGCCAGGAGCAACCGGAGGCGCCGCCCACCTATGCCTCAGTGCGGAGCAACGCATTTGAGGCTCTCGAGCTTTGCGTGAACCAACGCAAGCCAGAACCCTGTACTGCCGCCGATACAGCGCTTCAACACTTGATTCGCAGCGCTGAAGCGCCCGAACAGCGGCTGGTGGCCCCCCGCTGCCTCAGCGCCCTTACCCGTGTTGAAACCAGCCTGAACACCTTCCGCTGGCGCCTTGAGACCACGACCGCGCTCCAAGCGATGGTGAACGGGGCCGCCAGCGACTGCCCCGCTGCGTCAGCGAGCCTCGGCCATTAGATCGAGCGCAATGGCGAGCTGCTCCAACAGCTCGCAACAACGCTCGTAGTGGAGCTCCGGCGCCAAGCTCACTGGCAGGGTTTCAATCAGGTCAGCCAGCTCGCGAGTCCGCAAGGCCAGCAGATTGGTGGAGAGGACAGCCATAGGGTGAACGCCAAGCGATCCAGCGCTATCTCAACCATGGACGCCAATCCCATGCGTCCAGACTGAGACGGCCGCAGGGTTGATGGTCATGAGATCATGGCCTCGGCCCGTTGGGTCGACCCCTGGAGAGGTGGTCGAGTGGTTGATGGCTCCGGTCTTGAAAACCGGCGAGGTGAAAGCCTCCGTGGGTTCGAATCCCACCCTCTCCGTTTTCCTCGGATCAGCAGACCCGAGTCCGAATTCGATCGAATCTGGAGCTTGCCGGATCCACAGGACAGCGCAAGTGAGATCAGAAAATCTCCAGATTCGGCGGTTCAACTCAAGTCCTGCTTCTGAAGCAGTCCCGCCAAACCGCATCGTTCGACACACCAGCGAGGTCTGGGCAGGCCTTGGATAGGCCAGGTTCTCAACAACCGATGGCCTACGAACCCGGAACAACGGACTGCCGCGTGCTGATCGATAGCAAGGCGCAGATCGAATCGATGCTGCTGAGCCTCGCCAAGCTCGAACACACCGAACACATCCGCCAGCAGCTGGTGGGGGTCTACAACCAACTGGAAGGACTGCACGAGCTGCGGCGCCAGCAGCGCAGCGCTGCCCTCACGTCTGTCTGAGAGCTGCCCAGGGCCCCTAATCTGAGGCCCTTGCTGCCAGCCCGGGATGCTCTTCGACAACGAAAAACGACCGGGCTGGCTCAACTGGCTCTTTCTGGCGATCTTCCTCTGGTCGAGCTGGCAGCTGGCTGGCATGTGGTTCAGCCAGCTGCATCAGGGGTAGCAATTGGGCACGAAAAACTGCTCATTGATCGGAGGGCGCTCATAGCCCTTGCCGCTCCTGCGCGGCGGCAACTTCAAGGCCGGAGGCGTCATGTCCTCATAGGGCACCTTGCTGAGCAGATGCTGAATGCAGTTCAGCCGTGCGCGGCGCTTGTCATCGGCCTGCACGGTGAACCACGGTGCTTCGGGGATGTTGGTGTGGGCAAACATCGCGTCTTTGGCCCTGGAAAAGTCCACCCAGCGGTCCCGTGATTGCAGATCCATGGGGCTGAGCTTCCAGCGCCGCGCAGGATCATCGATCCGCGCCTGAAAGCGGGCTTCCTGTTCTTCATCGCTCACAGAAAACCAATACTTGAGTAGCACGATCCCGGAGCGCACCAGCATGCGCTCGAATTCCGGACACGATTGCTCAAACTCCCGCAGTTCGGCCTCGCTGCAAAAGCCCATCACCCGCTCCACACCGGCGCGGTTATACCAACTGCGATCGAACAACACGATCTCCCCGGCTGAGGGGAAATGCTCGACATAACGCTGGAAATACCACTGGCTGCGCTGTTGATCACTGGGCGTGCCCAACGCCACAACACGGCAACCGCGGGGGTTGAGCGGTTCGGTGATGCGCTTGATCGTGCCGCCCTTTCCGGCGGCGTCTCGCCCCTCGAACAACACGATCAGGCGAAAGCCCGTGGCCTTTGCCCAGTACTGCATCTTGACCAGCTCCACCTGCAGGCGTGCCAGTTCCGTTTCATAGAGCTTGCGATCAAGCACCGAGGGGCGGTCGCGATCCTCAGAGCTGGAGCGGTGCTTCTGCTTGTGCTTATGGCCCATGGGGGCTCAACGGCGAGGGGGCGTGGAGGCTTTGGATCGCGGCTGGGCCAGCAGGGCGCGCACGAAACGAACCAGGCCTGCCACCAGCAACAACAGCGCCAGCAGGGCAAGCGCCACCAGCAGCAACACCGCCAGCAACTGCAGAACACCCATCAGCAACTGAGACAGCCCACCGATCAAATGGCCAATCGCCGTGCTGATCAGCAGCAGGCTGTCGAGGTCCATCAGCTCGGGCAGCTGCAGCAGCAGCACCAACAGACCCACACCCGCCGCCATCAGCAGCATGGATTCGAGAATCAGGCGCGGCCGAGGCGGTCTGCGGCGTTGCCGAAACACCGTGCGCTCCCCGGCGCCGCTGGAGCCACGGCTGCCACCCACAACCTGCAGCCGGCGGCGACGACTCATGACTCCAGGGTGTAACCAGCCCCTCGCATCCAGCGCTCAAATTCCACGAGCACCAGCTCATTGGGGCAGTCCACCAGGCTGAGGTCACCAACGCTGCAGTCGCCCTGGCCGCCGTGGTGCAACGAGAGATGGAACTGATCGCCGCTGAGGCCGCACACCTCTGGATCACTGCGCACCACCACGTCAAGGCAAGCCCCTAGACGGGTGACACGGCGGCGCAACTCAGACCAGCTCAAGACGCTCATCGCGATGTTGCAAGTGTGATGGGATTCAGGGCGACGTCAACGGGCCCCCTGCGGAGCGTTGACGGAGGCCGGTGTGGCCGCAGGTGGCTTCGGTGTCGGCAGCAGCGAGGCCAGTGCAGCGGTCACCAGCAGGGCCGCAACCCCAACAACCGGTGCCGCCAGACGGCGGGTGAGCGGCAAGCGATGGCGCAGTTCTGATCGGCGCAGCGGCTGCGGGGTTGGCACCTCCATCGGCAGCGCCAGGTTGGGATCCAACTGAAGCCGATCCAGGCAACGCACCAGATCTGCCAGCTCGGCATCATCGAGCTGGAGGGTCAGCGGCGGGGTGTCGGGCTGGCTGCTGCGCAACTCCAGCTGGTGCCCATCGGCCTGTGGACGAATCGCCACCGGTTGATCATCAGCGCCAAAGGCTCGCGGCATCCCGCTCAGCAGCTGCCGGGCGTAGGGCATCACCGCCGCCATCAGGGCCTGCAGGTGCTCCCGCTTGCCCTCCAATTCGGTCTTGCCCGCCAGGGCAAGGCTGAAGCCGGTGAGGATGCCGATCGTTTGACTGCTCTGGCCTGCGGACAGATCCGGCAGACCCTCAATCACCAGCCGGCAGCTGGTCTGTTCGTAGCGGCTGGAGAGTTTCATCGCAGGGTGTTGTGCTGGCTGCGGATCAAGCCGCCGCGTCCATCAGGCTGGCCTTCAGCCTGGCAAAGCCGCCGGGGCCGGCACTGAGGGCCATGGTCTGGATGAGCTCGCGGCAGAGCACAGGTCCTTCCTGAGGATCAAGCAGCCGCTGCACGCCGCCGCGGCGGGGATTGAATCGTTCCTGGAGCAGCTCCTGGAGCCGGCTGCGGAACAGGGTCCAACGCTGTTCGCTCAGCTGCGGCGATTCAGCGGAGGAGAGCAGGCTGCGCAGCATCGGATAGAGACGATCAGCCAGGGCATTGAGAATGCGGATCAAGCCATCCGCCTCAGCCTCACTGGGCAGCTCCCGGCGCGTGGTGCGCCGCAGGGGGTTGCTGCAGCGACGTTTCCACAGCTCCACCCGGTTGGGGAAGAGGTCGGTCAGGCCCATCTCCTCGCTGAGCCACACCATCGCTTCGCCGCCGTTGAGATCGAGGGCTTCAGCGCATAGGAGCAGCAGGTCGAGCCGTTCGAGGCCCCTGCGGGGAAGGGGGCGCTGGGGGTGCACAGGAGCGTCGGCCATGGCTGCGATACTGCCAGCAGCGCCGCCGATCCGTCGACCATGACCGCTGTAGATCTGCGCGCGCTGGTGCGTGACATCCCCGACTTCCCCAAGCCGGGCATCTTGTTCCGCGACATCACACCGCTGATGCGCAGCCCTGTGGCCTGGCGCGAGGTGATGCGCCAAATGGGCAGCGTGTGCGAGCGGCTGCAACCCGATCTGATCGTGGGCATCGAATCCCGCGGTTTCATCGTGGGCACGGCCCTGGCCACCGCCTGCAACATCGGCTTCAGCCCGGTTCGCAAGCCAGGAAAGCTCCCCGGTGAGGTGATCGGCGTGGACTACAGCCTCGAATACGGCAGCGACCGCCTCGAGATCATCCCCGACGGCTTTGAGCACCGGCCTCGCGTGCTGATCGTGGACGATTTGCTAGCCACAGGCGGCACCGCTGGTGCCTGCGCAGAACTCGTGGCAAGTGTTGGCGGGGACCTCTGCGGCTTTGCCTTCATCGTCGAGCTGGCCGACCTGGGCGGCAAGGCGAAGCTGCCTGAAGCGGTTCCGGTGGAATCGCTGATCGTCTACTGATCCAGGCTGGCCTGCCAGCAAAGCACCTGATCCAGCTGCTCCAGGCTGATCAGGCCAAACCGCCAGAGCACCGCCGGCAATGGCGCCTGCTCCAGATCCGACTGCTTCAGACCCAGCTGCAGGGCGTTGTCGCTCAAACCCAGTTCGCTGCGCAGATAGCGCAACAGGGCGTGGCTGGGCAGCGGCTGGGGCGAGGTGCTGATCACCATTGCCCCATGCTGCTCAGTGCCAACGCAGGCGGCAAGGTCCGTCGGTCATAGCGGAGAGGCTGAGGCGGCGCAGCTGGGGGAAGCGGTCGAGCAAGCCCAGGGCCACCTGACGCAGCGGCAGCAGCAACGGCTGGCGATTGGAAAACACCCGCACCAGCGCATCGGTGGCCAGCAACACCAAAGCAATATCGAGCCAACGGCGTTGGGCGTAGCGACGAGGCAGCTTGGACAGGGGCAAGCGTCCGCTGGACACCTGAGCCGCCAGCTGCTGCAGGGTTGCCACATCGCGCCAGCAGAGGTTGAGCCCCTGGCCCCCAACGGGATGGGAGCGATGGGCCGCCTCCCCCAGTAGCAGCAGCCGCCCCCGCCGCAACGGCCAGGCCAGCTCCAGGGCCACGGGGAAGGCCGTGGGTTGGTCGAGCAGCACTTCTGCCTGCAAGCAATCCGGTAGCGCCGCATTCAGGGCATCGAGGAACAGCGCTGGCTCCATCTGCTCCAACCTCCTCAGCTGCTGCAGCGGAGCACTCCAGACCAGCTGAAAGGCTTCTCCGCCCAGGGGCAACACCGCAAACGGGCCTTCAGAACGAAACAGCTCCCAGGCCTGGTCAGCCGCTGAGCCGCGCAACACCACCTGCACCGTCAGACAACCCTGGCGATAGGGACGCCGCCAGTGGCGGATCCGGGCCGCTGTGCGCCGCGGCGAGCCATGGCCATCGGCAGCCAGCTCCAGTGCCACGGGTTCAAGGGTTGATCTGGCCGGATCACGGCCAAGCTGAAGGTCGACGGCGGGATGCTGCTCAAGGGCCGCCAGCAGAAGCTGCATCAACGGCTGATGCGGCACGATCCAGCCCACGGCATCGGAATCGGTGCGCTGCGCAGCGGCGGGCAGGTCTGCCGCTGCGAAGGTCACCTGACGCCCGATCGAGCGGTCGCAGAGCTCCAGGCGCCGAAACGGTGCGCGCGCCCCTGCCAGGGAATCCCAGAGATCCAGACTGCTCAGCAGGGCGGCGCTGGAATGGGTGAGGGCATAGGCCCGGCTGCGCTGCAGCAACGCCGGGCTGGGTTGCGGGTCCACCACCTGCACTCGCCAGCCGCTGCGGGCGAGTGCCAGAGCAGCCAAAGCACCCGTAGGCCCCGCGCCGAACACCCGAGCCGTCAGCGCTGCAGCAGAAGGTGCCGAAGAACGACGGGGCATGGGGCACGACCAACAAAAAACCGCAGCACCGGAGCGCTGCGGTCTGATCAACGTAAAACGATGAAGCGGCTGATTCAGCCGATGCCCAGCAGGCCGCGGGTGAAGGCTTCGCCACCCAGGGCAAACTCAGTGGCCAGAAGAGCGATGAAGCCGAGCATGGCCATGCGGCCGTTCAGCTTCTCAGCGCGCTCATGGAAACCCCAACCGTTCTCAGCTTCAACCACCTGCATGCGGGGCTCGGTGGCGAAGGCGTTGAGACGACCGCCATCCTCTTCGGTCACGGTGGCGCCGCGGATCACAGGAGCAGATGCTTGGGTCATGGCCAGGTCCCTTGAATGCACCAACTGTAACGCAATGTTGCGCGATGTTGCAGGGCGTAAATGCGGCAGGGGTGCTGCTCAGCGCAGTCGCTTCAAGCAGAGCTCCTCAAAAGCAGGCCGCAACAGATAGGGGTATTCCCCCACCCACAACTTCAGCTGCGGCAACCAGGCATCACTCAGGGCGCCGATGCGGGAAAAGTCCTTGCGCTCACTGAGCACCAGACAGCGCACCACCATGCCGCGGCGAATCAGCTTGTGCTTCTTGTCGTAGGGGAAGCGGATGCTGCCTAGGTAACCGTCCTCATCCTCAAGCTCCAGGCACAACCAGGTGCGGCGGTTCTCCACCAGCTCCAAGCGTCCCTGGCGATCGGTGGTCTCCTGGCGGCCCTCCACCAACTCTTTGATGTAGGTGTCAGCCACCTCCCCTTCGAAGATGGCGGCGGCGGGGTAGCGGCGCAGGGTGGCGTTGCGGCGGCCGGCCTCCACGATCGGCCCCCAGAGCATGTATGTCAGGAAGACAAACCCCGCAACAAGCAGGATCGGGGAAGCCTGGCTGCTCATTGCGACCCCTTGACTGATCAGCAGGCTGATCACCCCACCAATCACAGAGATGAAAAGACGCTGCAGCACCCTCTGTGGGCTGCCGCTGCAGGCGTTGAACTGGGGGCCGGTGGCCACCGCCGGGATCAGGCGCGGCAGCTCACCGGGACGCAGGGGGATCAGCATGGCGCCAGTGTCGAGGCCAAGCGCGATCAGAGCAAGCGCTCA
>JBEDHJ010000057.1:0-3062 GCA_041174205.1 Cyanobacteriota bacterium
CTCACCTGCGCCGCCACCCACGGCTATCTGCCCCTGCTGCGGGATTCCCCCGAAGCGGTGCGAGCCCAGCTCCTCACGGCCGTGCGCGAACACCAACGGCTGCTGGGGGTGCGTCCTCAGGGCATCTGGCTGCCCGAGTGCGCCTACTACGAAGGCCTGGATCGCCTGCTGGTGAGCTGCGGCTTGCGCTACGCCATCCTCGATGCCCACGGCCTGCTGCACGGCCAACCCAGACCCCGCTACGGGGTGTATGCCCCCATCTGCACGCCAGCTGGGATGGCCTTCTTCGGGCGCGACAGCGAATCCACTCTGCCGGTGTGGAGCGCCCGCGACGGCTATCCCGGCGATGCCAGCTACCGGGAATTCCACCGCGATCTGGGCTGGGATCTGCCGGAGGGCGAGCTCGAACAACGGGGCATCGGCTGCCGCCGGCCCCTGGGTCTGAAGCTGCACCGAGTGAGCAGCCGCGACTGCGGCCTCGATGCCAAGCAGGCCTACGAACCCGCTGCCGCCCACGCCACCACGCGCCGGGATGCGGCCCACTATCTGCAGGGCCGCGCCCATCACCTGCAGCAGCTGCAGAACGCCATGGAGCGCCCGCCACTGCTGGTGGCACCGTTTGATGCTGAGCTGTTCGGCCACTGGTGGTTTGAAGGCCCGCGCTTCCTGGCGGAGCTGTTCCGTCAGGCACCGGCCAGCGGTGTGGGGCTGGCCACCCTGCGCGACACCCTCAGCCGCGGCGACAACCTGCAGCTCTGCCAACCCTCTCCCTCCAGCTGGGGGCAAGGGGGCTATCACAACTACTGGCTCAACGACAGCAACGCCTGGATCATCCCCGAGTGGAACCGCGCCTCCCGGGCGATGGTGGCGCGGGTGAGCCGGGGCGTGGGCAGCGAGCAGGCGCGGGAGCTGCTCAACCAGGCCGGCCGCGAACTGTTGCTGGCCCAGAGCTCCGATTGGAGCTTCATCCTTCGGGCCGGCACCACCACCGAACTGGCGCGGGAACGGATCGAGCGCCATCTCGGCCGCTTCTGGCAGTTGCTGGGCGCCATCGATAGCGGCGAGCCACTGCCTGAGGGCTGGCTCGAGGCGGTGCAGGCTGAGGACGGCCTCTTTCCGTTGATCAACGCCGCCGACTGGGCGCAGATCCCCACCACAACGGCAGGCTGACTCCACCGCACCCCATGCCTCCATCGCCCGCCCTCGCTCCAGTGGAGCAGCTGCACCTGTTGGAGCAGGCCCTGCCTGAAGCGCTCGGCTTTCAACAGCACCTCGCCGATGCGGGCTTGGCGCTGCCGCTGCGCGGCCCGCTGCGGGTGCTGCAGATCAACCTGGGCAAGCTCTGCAATATGCGCTGCAGCCACTGCCATGTGGATGCGGGCCCCCATCAGGGCCACACCCAGATGGCGGATGCGGTGGTGGAGCAGTGCATCGCCGCGATGGAGCGCCTGCAGCCGGGGGTGGTGGATCTCACCGGCGGCGCGCCGGAACTGCACCCGCGCTTTCGCGATCTGGTGCTGGCGGCACGTCGCCAGGGCTGCCATGTGATCGATCGCTGCAACCTCACGGTGCTGTTGCTGCCGGCGCTGCACGATCTAGCGGCATTCCTGGCCCATGAGCAGGTGGAGATCGTGGCGAGCCTGCCCCAGCCGGAAGAGCAGAGCACCGATGCCCAACGCGGTGACGGCACCTGGGAGGCCTCGATCCAAGCGCTGCAGCGCCTGAATGAGCTGGGCTACGGCCAGGGCGATCCCAAGCGGCAACTCACCTTGATGAGCAACCCCGAGGGCACACGGCTGCAGCAGCTCACCCCCTGTGACACAGCTGCCTGGAAACGGCAGCTGCAGGAGTTGGCGGGGGTGCAGTTCGATCAACTGATCGGCCTCAACAACATGCCGATCGCCCGCTTTCTCGAGCAGCTGCAGCGCGATGGCCATGTGAACTGCTACCTCAAGCTGCTGCAAGGAGCCTTCAACCCCCAGGCCCTCGAGGGGCTGATGTGCCGCGACACCCTCTCTGTTGCGGCCGATGGCCGTCTCTATGACTGCGACTTCAACCAGATGCTGGCGTTGCCTCTGGCGGATCACGGCGCCACGATCGAGACGATCACCCTGGAACGGCTCCACAAGCGAGCCATTGGATGGGGGAACCACTGCTACGGCTGCACCGCTGGCCAGGGCAGCTCCTGCGCAGGGGCTACGGCCTGAGCATGCGCAGGCCGAGCTGCAACTCGCGGCCCTGCATGGCCATCAACCCAGCCTTCACGCTCCATGGGGCCACCACAAACAGCCGCACCATGGCGGCGATCAGCTGCGGCAGGTTGAGGGTGTTAGTGAGAAAGCCATACCACTGCTCCTGCGGCAGGCCAAAGAACGTGCGGACGGGGGCCCTGAGCTGCGGCTCAGAACCGCGCATCACCTTCTCGAGGCCCAAGCGATACAGCGCGGGCGTGCGCGGCAGCTCCAAAGGCCCGAGAGCCTCCCAGGCGGAGCGAGCCAGCTGATCGGCCGATCGATCGGGCTGCTGCAGCCCGGCGGCGATTGCATCGGCCAGGGCCGGTGCCCGCCGCAGCAGGGCACCCACCATGTAGCCCGAGGCCGGATGCACCATCGCGGCCGAGCCACCAAAAGCCACCACCCGCTGCTGCAGATCCGGCAACGGCAGATTCATCGGGAACAGGCAGAACTCCTCGTGCTGCACCTCCTCTACGGTGATGCCGCGCAAGGCGAGCCGGCGCAGCAGCCGATCCTTGAGAACGTCGTAGGGAACGGCCGGGGCCAGAGCGAGAGAGGTTTCCTCCGCAAAAAACACCCCCTCTCCGAAATCCATGGCATAGAGGAAGGTGGGCGGTCCGCAGCGCCGCTCCGCCTCGCTGAGGTGATCGCAGCGGTAGTCCATCAGCACGAACTGACCTGGAGCCACCGGCGGCGCCGAAAAACGACCCACGATTCCGTAGGCCGCCTGACCTGCCACCGGGCCTTCATCGGGGCGCTGCACAAATCTGGAGTGGTGACCACTGGCATCGATCACCAGGCGGGCAGCAAGCCGTTCACCGGATTCCG